>NZ_JBVHYH010000003.1:11538-24614 GCF_055569135.1 Kitasatospora sp. NPDC029367 | reverse complement strand
TCTTCTTGGTTACGGCCTGGCCTTTCTTCCGGCGCCCATGTTGGAGGGGGAGGGCCGCGCGGGCGGGGGGCGAAGGGTGGCTCCCCCCCCCCCCCCCCCCCCTCCCCCCCCACCCCTGTTGTTTCAGTCGGCCGAAAACTCCCCGCCCTTGACCCCCGCGAGGAAGGAAACCCAGGCCTCAGCCGCGAACACCAGCGCCGGCCCATCCGGGTCCTTCGAGTCCCGCACGGGAACAGCGCCAGGCAGACCAGCAGCCACCTCAACGCACTCACTCTGCGCACCGGAGAACGAGGACTTGTGCCACACAAGTCCCGAGAGCTCGTTCACAATCCTCAGACCTTCTCGCTCGCCATGCGCCCGATGAGCGCGATCGATTCATCACGGGGCAGCGACTCCGCCAACGCGCGGCGGAACAGATTCGCATACTTGAAGACTTCCTCCGGCTCCTCGATGTACAAGGTGCTGAGAAGGCTGTCGACGTACACCACATCCGTCTCCGTCACCTCCGGGAAACTGAGGATGGTGACAGGGCCGAAGAGCGCCGCGTGGATCGCCGACGCCTCTGGCAGGACCTGGACGTT
Source organism: Kitasatospora sp. NPDC029367 (assembly GCF_055569135.1). NCBI lineage: Bacteria > Bacillati > Actinomycetota > Actinomycetes > Kitasatosporales > Streptomycetaceae > Kitasatospora > Kitasatospora sp. NPDC029367. Next base: position 24,033 of record NZ_JBVHYH010000003.1, on the reverse strand, counting down.
GATGTTGGGGCGCTCGGCCGAGGCCGCAAGGAACTCAAGCTGTTCACGCATGACCACCGGACCACCCACCTGATGCTTGAGCACTGACTCGGAGAGCACAGCCCACACACGCAAAGGCACGTCCCTTGCCAGGACCGACCGACGTTCCTGACGAACCTTCGTCAGCGTCTCGACCTGCTCAGCCGTCGCATCCTCTATCTGTGCCCGGACAACGGCCCTGGTGTAGTCCTCGGTTTGCAAGATTCCGGGCACCAGCAAGGTCTGAATGCTGTACATGTCCGATGCGTCGGACTCCAACGCGATGTAGTCCGCATAGAGCGGCGACAGCGTGTCCGAGTAGCGGTCCCACCAGCCACGCAGACGACCTTCGCGCGACAGAGCCTCCAGCCGACTCCGCGTATCCGCATCTGCCACTCCGTACAGGTCGAGCAGCAGCCGAAGATCCACCAGCCGAATGCCCGACTGAGCGGCCTCGATCCGACTGATCTTGCTCTCCGCGCAGTCGAGTTGCCGCGCCGACTGGGCGATCGTCAGATCAGCGACTGATCGCAGCTCCTTGAGCGTTCGGGCCAGCCGCCGCTGTCGAACCGTCGGATTCCGGTTCACGGGCACGCTCGTGACCTCCTCACTTCTGTGATCTGCCCAGTCTGCCCCCGCTGTCAGCTGACAACAATCTTTGATCACTTCCAAAGTGGGGACTTGCACTTTAGAAGTCCCCAGGAGGATGCTACTCAACGTAGTCCGCTAGTCGACATATCGTGATCATGGCGGGCTTTCACCGGGCATCCCCATGCCTTCTCCAGCGCTCTCACCTGCACACTCCAGAGGTGGCCCTGCCATGCGCGAACAGACCTGCTGGCTCCCCCGGCACCCGAAGTCCCCCCGCAACGCCCGCCAGGAGCTCCGCGAGTTCCTCCTCCCTCACCCCTCCAGCGAACTCCTTCTCCCCACCGGCGAGTTGCTCCTCAGCGAACTCGTCAACAATGCGGTCACCCACGCCCGCACCCCGCGCGACCGCCTGATCTTCGTCCGCCTCCAGCTCCTCCCCCACGGCACCCTCCGGATCGAGGTGCACGACGCCGACAACGAGAAGCCCAAGCCCCTCCCCATCTCCCTCACCTCCGAGAGCGGCCGAGGCCTGCTCCTCGTCCAGGAGTTGGCCTCCGAGTGGGGCTGCTGCCCGCGCCGGGGCGGCATCGGCAAGTTCATCTGGTGCCACATCACCGCCCCCGCCGCCGAGACCGCCGCATGAGCCCCGTCCACGCCCGGCCTTCACCCCGACCGGGGCGCCCGCCGTGCGAACGCACTCATTCCTGCTCGTGGTAGCTGATGTGGTGTCGGGCCGCGATGGGGTTGATCTTCGCGGGGTCCAGTTGACCGTCGGTGAGGACCGCGGGCCCTGCCTCGATCAGGTCCTCGACGTAGTGCTCCCAGCCGCCGGGCGAGGAGATCTGCAGAACTCGCGGGGGCGGGTCGGAGGCACGGCGCAGGGCGTGCGGGACGCCGTGGGGCAGCAGGACGAAGGTCCCCTTCGGCGCCGAGTACGTCCGGTCGTCGAACTCGATTTCGAGGACGCCGTCCAGTACGTAGACGCATTCGTCCGCCTGGTGGTGGGTGTGCCGCGGGATGTCCTTCGCGACGGTCACCTCCAGCAGCGAGAGCCGGCCTTCCGTGTCGTCGGTCATCGCCTTGACCGCGAATGCGGGTGGCAACGGGATCCGCCCCGGCCGGGCGGCTCCGGGCTCCAGCAGGATGAAACGGTCTTCGGGCATGGATGCAGACCCTCCTCGCATGGCACAATCGGAACCGGAATCCGATTCCGGATAAGGGTAGGCAGGGGAGCACTCGGATTGTCAACGCCATCGACACCAGACGACCGCAAACCGCGTGCCGACGCGGAGCGCAACCGCGCCCGCGTGCTGGCAGCGGCGCGTGCCCTGTTCGAGGAGAGGGGCGACGAGGTCCAGATGCCCGAGGTGGCACGCGCCGCTGGAGTGGGCATCGGCACCGTGTACCGGCATTTTCCGAACAAGCAGGCCCTCGTGGAGGCCGCAGCGGAACACCGCTTCGCCGAGATCCTCCAGTTCGCGCGCGCCGACTGCCTGCGCGACCCCGGGTCAGGTACGGGGCTGGCCCGGTATCTCCGCCATGTCGGTCGGATGCTGGCCGAGGACCACGGGCTGTCCGCCTCCGTCGTGGCGGCCGTGGGCTCCTCGGCACCCAGAGGGGAGATGCTGGCGCAGCTCGAGGCCGCGGTCGGAGCGCTGATCGACCAGGGCCGGGCCGCCGGAACCCTCCGGGAGGACCTCACCGTGAGGGACGTCTACATGCTCGTAGGCGGCCTGTCTGCGGTCGTCCGCACCGGCAGCGGTGACTGGGACCGCTTCATCGACCTCACCCTCGACGGGCTGCGCCCGCGCCGGGACACCGGTCCGTGACCCAGCCTCCGGCAGCTGCACCTCCGGTTGCCCGGACAGCACCGCAATGCACCACCCCGCCCCGCCTGGCGTTCACGCCGGGCGGGGCCGGCCGAACGACTTTCCCGTTCCGGAAAGATCGAGTCCTTGACCCTCAGTCCGGAGAGTCGAAAGCATTGAGCACCAGGAACCACCGACGAGTTGGGAGCACGTGATGCTGCGTTGGCTGTCCGGGAACGGGTCCTGCAAGAACGGAACGTGCCCCACCCTCTGGCGCACCGAGGACGGGGACTACGTAACTCAAGGCCTCGTGATCACCGACCCCGACCGCCTCGCGCAGCTGAACCTGCCGCCCGGCGAGTCCGCGGTCCTGATGCCCGCCGCCGTCCTGGAGGGATACTTCCGTGCTCAAGGGTGAAGAATTCGGCCGCCTCTTCGAGACATTCGAACGAACGGCCTTCCGGCTCGAAACCCTCCCCCTCTACGACGTGGACGACGAACGTGAGGAGTTCGCCGCCTTCCTGGCGGGGAAGGGTCTGGCGCCGGAGTCCTCCGACAACCCCTGGGTCCGCTCCATGACGGACCTGGGCAAGCGGGTGGCCCGGGTGCACGTTCTCCGCTCGCCCCTGTCGGACTATCTCCGGTACGAGTTGGCCTCCTACCCCGGCAACATCGCGGCCGGCGAGTCGATCGGCATCATCGACACGGCCCGACAGGTGGTGGTCGGCCTGCCCGACCACGACTTCTGGCTGTTCGACGACGCCCGGGCCTACCGGATGCACTACACCGACGCGGGACAGTTCGTCGGCGCCGAACTGCTGCCCGACGGCCGCCTGAACGAGTACCAGCGGTACCGGGAGATTGCCCTGGCGAACGCCGTCCCCTTCGGGGAGTACTCGGCGGCTTGAGCAGAGACCAGCACCACGATCTGGGTAGAGCCCTGCGGACGCTGCGGATCGCCTCGGACAAGACCGCCGAGACCGTCGCCCGCAGGGCTTCCATGTCTCCGGCCAAGCTCTCGAAGATCGAAAACGGCAAGACCCTGCCGAGCGTGCAGGACGTGGACCTCATCCTGACGGCGCTCGGAATATCAGTCAAAGCCAAGGCTGAATTCCTGGAAGCAGCTCGCGGTGCGGTCACCGAGGAAACGGCCTGGCGGGAACTGCGCCGCATGGGCCACTGGAAGCATCAGAACGCCATCAAGGCCATTGAGTCCCAAACAAGCCTTCTCCGGTTGTTCCAGGGGCAGCTCATTCCAGGACTGCTCCAGAGCGCCGAATACGTCTCGGCGGTGTTCGCGCTACCCCCGGAGCTTCCGCAGGAAGCCAAGGCAAGGACCATCGCCGCTCGACTGGACCGGCAGACCGTCCTGTACGACCGCCAGCGGGAGTTCCGCTTCGTCATCTGCGAACACGTACTGCGGTGGCGGGTCTGCTCGCCTGCGGTGATGGCCACACAGCTCGATCGCCTGGTATCGCTGTCGCGGCTCCCCAACGTCACCATCGGCGTTCTTCCGCTCTCCAAGCGCATGCCGGACTTCCCGATGACGTGCTTCAGCATGTACGACGATCGCCTGGTCATCGTGGAGACGTTCCACTCGGAGATCACCACGCGTGATCCGAGGGACGTCAGTCTCTATCTCTCTACATTCTCAGGGTTCGATTCCGTAGCATTGCACGGTGCCGACATGCGCGCGCTGGTCGAAGGCATCCGAGACGAGTTCCTTCGCGAACAGGAAAGCTCCTAGGGGCAATCCCCTCTCCCCGTAATGTGGTGACTCGTCGAAGCGATCTGCGAGTCATTGGAGTTCTCCGTGCCCGCTGTGGATTCCGCAGAACCGACCGGCCCCGGTCGGCCGTCGAAACGGCGCCGCTCCCACGCGGAACTCATGGAGCTGATCCAGAACACCCCGGTTCGAAAGGACCTCACCACCGGGCGCCTGGTCGAGCTGGTCGGCCCCTTGGACGGCCGGGCCCTGGTCCGCCCACTGTTCGAGCCGGACGCCCCACCGCGTCAGGTCCCCGTCGACCAGCTCACCACCCACATCAGCTTGTGGGGCTAAACGCCCGACATTGGTAGGGCCCCGGAACCTGCCCCGCCCCCACGTAAGGGCCGGTGCGCAGGAAGTCGGCGCGGCCGACTTCCTGCGCGGCACCTCGGCCGTGGTCCTCCCGTCCGCCGCGCGGAGCCGGGCCCGTTGACCATGGCGTCCCCGGCCTGGTCGGCGGACCGGCCGCCGCAGCCCCCGGGGCCGCAGCCGGAAGCCCGTCCAACTCACCCCAGAAGGACCAAAGTTGCTCCGCCGGGCGGGATGCGTCCGGATCGAGGTCGCACGCCGTTTCCGCTCCGCCCGTGCCCACCGCCGAGGCCGAGTCCCCCTGCGCGCCGTGCGAACGCTCCCCGCCGAACCCGGGGGCGGCCCGGCTCAGACAGCCGCCGGGAGGCCGAACCGAACCTCGGTCAGCCGCTCCGAGAGCTCCCAGAGCCGCCGGCCCGTCTCCGCGTCGACGGCCCTCGGGGCGAGCCGCACGGCCTTCGGGGCGCCGCGCAGCTCTCCCATCCCGCCCGGGCCGATGAACTGCCCGCCGACCGCCTCGGGGGCGGTCGCCGCGAACAGCTGGGGCAGCGCGCCCCGGTCCGGGGCCTGGGCGAGCGGGATCAGGAGGCGGCCGAAGAGCAGCTTCACCGGGCCGACCGAGCCGGCCTGGATGTTGGTGGCGGCGTACCCGGGGTGGGCGAGCAGGCTGCGGACCGGGCTGCCGGCGGCCGCGAGGCGCCGGTGGAGCTCCCATCCGAAGACGGCGTTGGCGAGCTTCGACTGGTTGTAGTGGCCCATCGGTGAGTACGTCCGCTCCCCGCCGAGGTCCTCGAAGGAGATCCGCCCCTGCCGGTGGTTGGCCGAGCTCACCGTGACCACCCGCGGATCGGCCCCCTCCGCCAGCAGGTCGAGCAGCAGCCCGGTGAGCGCGAAGTGGCCGAGGTGGTTGGCGGCGAACTGGAGCTCGTGCCCCTGCGCGCTGAGTGTGCGCGGCGGCGCCAGCACACCCGCGTTGTTGACCAGGACGTCCGGGCGGAGGCCGTCCGAGCGCAGCCGCTCGGCGAAGGCGCGGACGGAGTCGAGGTCGGCCAGGTCGAGGCGGCGCACCTCCAGGGTCGCCCCGGGCTGCTCGGCGGTGATCTCCGCGACCGCACGCCGCCCCTTGTCCTCGTCGCGGACGGCGAGGATCACCCGCCCGCCCCGACGGGCCACGGCGCGGGTGGTCGCCAGCCCGAGGCCGCTGTTGGCGCCGGTGACGACGAACAGCCGCCCCGCCTGGTCCGGAATCCGTTCGACACCCCAAGCCTGAGTCTTCGTCATGCGCCACACGCTGCCCGTGCTGTCACCAAGTGTCAAGGAAGACTCCGTGCGCCAATCCCGACCCCACGTGTAGCATCCAGACCATGACCACCGTCCCCGCCCTGAGCCTGGCCGAACGCAAGCGCCGGCTCGTCGCCGACGAGCTGACCAAGGCCGCGCTGGGCCTGTTCGCCGAGCAGGGGTTCGACGCGGTGACGGTCGACGAGATCGCCGCCTCCACCGGCATCTCCAAGCGGACGTTCTTCCGCTACTTCGCCTCCAAGGAGGACGTGGTCGTCCGCTTCCTGGCGGACCTCGGCAGCGGCATGCGCGCCGAACTCGCCGGGCGGCCCGCCGGGGAGAGCCCCTCCACCGCCCTGCGGAACACCGTCTGGGCCGCCATCGACGCCTGCGCCGGCCACTCCGAGCAGACCCTGCGCGTGGTCCAACTGATCCTCGGCACACCCGCGTTGCGCGCCCGCTTCCTGGAGCACCAGTCGCAGTGGCGCGAGGACCTGGCCGCCGAACTCGCCGACCGTCTGGGAGTGGACCCCGCGACCGGTCTCCACCCTCGGATGGCGGCCGGAATGGCCCTGACCGCCTTCGACGTCGTGCTCCAGTGCTGGAGCGCGAGCGACGGCGCGCAGGACCCGGCCGCCCTGACCGACCAGGCCTTCGCCGCCATCGCCCCGGCCCTCGACGCCACGCCCATCGACGCCACGCCCGTCGACACCACCCCGCGCTGACGGCCACCGCGCGCCTACCCCGCGCCAACCCCCGCCGCGCCGCCCACCCCGCGCCAACCCCCGCCGCGCGCCGCCCGTCCGGCTGAACTCCCGGGCCACACCGGCATCACACGCATACGTACGACCCGCCCCCCGCTACGGTCCGGCGCACAGCCGAACGAAAGGGGTCCCCATGACGACCGGAGTGCTCGACTACGAGAGCGACGCGATCACCCAGCTCATGAGCATGGCGGAGGAGGACTGGACCGAGCAGGAACTCAGGGAGGCGCTCCAGCGGGCGATCATGCTGGAGGTGTCGACCATCCCGCCGTACGCGACCGCCCTGTGGTCGATCACCGCCCGGAACGGCGGCCAGCCGGTCCAGGACTCCGCCCAGGAGATCCTCTTCGACGAAATGTTCCACTTCGGACTGGTCTGCAACATGCTCACCAGCATCAGCGGCACCGTCGTCCTGACCGACCCGCTCACCGTCCCCAAGTACCCGGGCGAGCTGCCCGGCGGCGTCAACCCGGGCCTGGTGGTCTACCTCAGCGGGCTCTCCCGTGACTCGGCGGGGCTCTTCGCCGCCATCGAGAAGCCCGAGAACCCGCTCTCCTACGCCGCCGACGGCAACACGATCGGCGCCTTCTACCAGCGCATCGCCAACGTCTTCCCCAAGTACGCCCACCTGCTCACAGGTCAGCACCAGGTGAAGTTCTCGCTCGGGACGAACCGCGAGATCGTCGCGATGAGCACCATCGACGACGTGCTCCAGGCGATCCACGTCATCCAGACCCAGGGCGAGGGGACCACCGCCTCCCCGCAGGACCCCTTCCCCAGCGAGCCGGGCGAACTCGCCCACTACTACGCCTTCAAGGAGATCGCCGTCGGCAAGAAGCTCGTCCAGAACCCCACCACGAAGAAGTACGAGTTCACCGGCGCCGACGTCCCGCTGCCGGACACCTTCCCGGTCGCCCGGGTGCCCAGGGGCGGCTGGCCCCGCCAGGGCGACCCCAACTCGCCCGACCAGGCCACCGCCAAGCTGCTGGACGCCTTCAACCAGCACTACAGCGCGATGCTGCACGCCCTCGAACACGCCTGGAGCGACGACCCGACCCAGCTCGGCACCGCGATCGGCCTGATGGGCCAACTGCGCGACACGGCCCAGCAGATCGTCGGCGTCAAGCTCCCGGCCGACCCCCGCTTCACCTACGGCCCGGAGTGGCTCCTGGTGTGACCGCAGGGTGCGGAGGGGCCCGGTGCGGACAGGTCCGCACCGGCCCCTCCGCACCGGCCCCTCGCACCGGCCCCGAAGCCCCTCGGCTCACCACACCACGGGCAGCCGCTCCGGCAGCCGCTTGATGAACCCCGGCCGCCAGGCCAGCTGTTCGGCCGGAAGGGCGAGCCGCAGCCCCGGGAGCCGCTCGACGAGCGCGGCGACGGCGATCTCGGCGTGGGTGCGGCCGAGCGCCGAGGCCGGGCAGAAGTGCCGGCCCGCGCCGAAGGCCAGGTGCGGGTTGCTCGGCCGGTCGAAGTCGATCCGCTCCGGGTCCGGGAAGACCGCCGGGTCGTAGTTGGCGCCCTCGACCAGGACCAGCACGAGCTCGCCCTCCTGCACCAGCACCTCACCCACCTGCACGTCCGCGAGCGCGAGCCGCGGCAGGGCGTCGCCGATCGACAGGTTCACCCGCAGCAACTCGTCCACCGCGCGCCCGATCGGCGCCGGCTCCCGCCGGAGCCGGTCGGCGAGTTCGGGCCGTTCGCACAGGTAGACGACGGCGTTCAGCAGGAACGCCGAGGTCGAGACCGCGCCCGCGCCGAACAGCGACAGCGCGACGGTGGCGAGCAGTTCGTCACCGACCCGGTCGGAGACGTCCGGGGAGCGGCGCAGCGCGGCGAACCGGCCGAGCAGGCCGTCCACCGGTTCCGGGTCCGCGGTGAGCCGCCCGAGCACGTGGTCGAGGTCCTTGTACCAGTTGGGGGCCGCACCGGCGAACGGCACCGGGCTGGTGAGGAAGGCGATGTCGATGCCGGCCATCAGCCGCCGCCCGTCCTCGGCCGGGAGGCCGAGCAGTCGGCAGTGCAGGGCGGCGGAGTAGGGCTCGGCGAAGTCCCCGCGGAGTTCGCCGGGGGCGCCCTGGGCGATGAGTTCGTCGATCAGCCGGTGGGCCTCGGCCCGGAGCCAGCCGTCGAGGGCGCGGTCGGCCCGCGGGGAGAGGGTCTTCATGACGGCGTCGCGCAGTCCGGCGCTGTTGATGTTGCCCATGTTGTTGACCACCTCGGGCGGGATGGTCAGCGCGTACTGGCGGGGGACGCCGGGGTTGGCGGTGTCCTTGAGGCTGAACCGCTCGTCCTCCAGGACCTGCTTGGCCAGCGCGTAGCTGCTGACCAGCCAGGCCGGATCGCCGGTCAGGGTACGGACCCTGGCGATCGGGGTCTCCTCCCTCAGCCGGTTCGCCTCGACGGGCAGGACGTCACCCCGGCGGGAGAGCGGGAAGGCGATGTCGGTGGTCGGCGGGTTGGTCACGGTCACGGGTGTTGCTCCTCGGGGAAGTTCGCGATCCGGACGGTCGACTACGCGGCGCGCCCGGCCATGGGCGCGGACACGGCGGCTTCGACGACTTCGACGGGCTCGACGGGCTCGACGGCCTTGCCGACCCCAACCGCCCCAACCGCCCCAACCGCGCCAACCGCCTCGACGGCAGCCGACGTCGCAGCCGGACGGATCACCGCGTAGGCCTGGCCCGCCCCGGCGCGCAGGCCGACGTCGCGGCCGAACAGGACGGGGGTGAGCGGGAGTTCCAGGTGGTAGCAGCTGACCGAGGAGGGCACGCCGAGCAGCGCCGGGGTGTCCAGGAAGAAGGGCAGTTCGGCGGCGATGTACCGGAGCCCGGCGGCGAGTTGGGGTTCGCTGGGGGCGAGGCCCTCGTCCAGCCGGGCGGCCAGGAAGCCGCGGGCCATGCCCTCGGCGGCCGCCCGGAACTCCGGGTCGGTCCGCAGGGCGTCGACGGCCCGCTGGTGCAGCCGTTGGTACGTGCGGTCGCCGGTGAAGGAGGAGAGTGCGTGCACCCGGACGTCCCGGACGTCCCGGACGTCCCGCGCGTCACCCCGCCGGCCGGCCTCCTCGACGCCCCGCTCGATCCGGCGGGCGGTGGCCTTGACCTCCTTGCGGGCCCGGCGTTCGGCCTGCTCGGGGGCGTAGCCGAAGGTCTCGAACTGGGTGCCGACCAGCAGGTCGGCGTAGACGATGTCGATCCGCTCGAAGAACTGCCGCCCCCACCCGACGAGTTCGGTGATCCGCCGGGCGCTGAAATAGCTGTTGCCGGAGCTGACGCCGATGAGCAGGTGCTCCCCGCGCCGCCAGATCTCCTGGCAGCGGCGGGAATACGGAAGTGCCTCGTACCCGCCTGACGGAATCACCGTCGGGCACTCGTCCCGGAGGGCGTCGCGCATGCCTTGCCTCCACATCGCAGCGGTGGTCACGGAAAAGGTGTTCGGGGAGACGTGGGGGATTCGCAGAAGTGCACGGCGGGCGCGCGGAGTTCACCCGGAGGTGCCGGGCCGCTCGCCGCAGTGGAGGTGGCACGCCTGGTCAGGCGGCCCGTCCCCGGATGCCGTGTGCACATGGTGGGGCTGCGACCACATGAAGTTATCGCTGCGGTTCGGGACTTCCGCAAGCCCCGACCGGGGGTTGGCGGAATGTGATCATCGGGCGGCCGAATCCACCTGTACTACCCGCCCCGGAGTGTGTTCACGAAGATTTCCCGGCGCCCGCCGGATATCGCCCGGGCGGCCTCCCGCGCCATTGTGAAATCCTCCAACATCCCCCCGCCGAAAGGGAATTGTTCTGGAAGTTCCACGCTGCGGGAATCCATCCCAGGAATCGGTCCAGGAAGCCGGGAAAGCCCGGGAAGCCCGGGAGACCCGGGAATCCGGTCCGGAAACGGCGAAGGCCGGCGCGGAGGGGATCCGCACCGGCCTTCGCCGACTACCGCTGAGCGGTCACTCGTTCGGCACCGTCGCGTACTTCGCGGTGCCCTCGGCCATCTGCTTGAGGGCGTCCTTGCGGTCCCGCTTCGACAGCTTGTCGATGTAGAGGGTGCCGTACAGGTGGTCGGTCTCGTGCAGCAGGCAGCGGGCGAAGAAGCCGGTGCCCTCGACCCGGATCGGGTTGCCGTCCTTGTCGACGCCGGTCACGGCCGCGTAGTCCGGGCGCGGCAGCTCGGCGTAGGCGGTCGGGACGGACAGGCAGCCCTCGTTGCTGTCGTCGAGCACCCGGCGCCGGTCGGCCGGGTACTCCTCCAGCTTCGGGTTGATCACGTGGCCGATGTGGCGCACGCCGTCGTCGTCAGGGCAGTCGTAGACGAAGACCTTGAGGTCGACGCCGATCTGGTTGGCGGCCAGGCCGACGCCCTCGGCGGCGTACATCGACTGGAACATGTCGTCGATCAGCGCGGACAGTTCGGCGTCGAACGCGGTGACGTCCTTGACCTCGCGGTGCAGCACGGGATTGCCGACCACGGTGATCGGGCGCGCGGTGCCCTTGGTGAGGTCGGGCTCCTCACCGATCACCTTCGCGGGGGCCTCGGGCGCCGCCCCCTCCACGTCGTGCTCGTGCTGGTGGTCGTGCTGCTCCGCCATTGTCTTCCGCTCCCATAGGTCTACGCGTACCTCACCAGGGTACTCAGCGGGTTCAGCAGACCTCTTCGAGATCCCGGTAGGCCCTGGTCGAGGGGGCGGCCGCGACCCAGCGGTCGAGCAGGGAGCGGACCAGGTGGGCCGGGGCGGCGAGCCCGCACTCGCGCTCGACCAGCCAGGACATCCCGGCCGCGCCGCCCTGGCTGAGGTGGCTGAGATGCCCGGGGTGGGCGGCGTCGCCGTCGTCGTGGGGGTCGTGGTGGGCGACGATCCCGTCGTCGGCGGCCATCCGGCTCTCCGAGCAGGCGCGGCACAGCAGCCGCACCGAGGAGGTCCAGTCCTCGGCGGCGTAGCCGGCGTCGGCGACCAGCCGTTCCAGCGCGTCCCGGTCACCGGCGGTGGCGGCCTGCAGCAGCACCACGTAGGTCGGCACCGGGGAGGGCGCCCACAGCTCGATCTCGTCGAAGACGGGGTAGGCGACGCCGTCGGTGACCCGTTCGCCGTGCGGGGCGCCGTCGTGCAGCACGACCTCGCCCCAGCGGCGGCCGGAGGAGGGCAGCGGGATGGACAGCACCTCGATCCGGGCGGGGTCGAGGCGCCGGCCCCACACCACCTCGGACTCGCCGTCGGGGGACAGCCGCACCGGGGTGGTGCCCAGCTCCAGGCTGACCGGGCCGTCCCCGCCGGGGCCGCCGGGCAGCTTGAGCCCGTAGGCCTGCCAGGCGCGGCGGGCGAGCGGCCAGTCCTGGAGGGCGGTGGCGGTGATGCCGAGGTTCCACCAGTCGGGGGCGCCCTGCTCGCGGTCGAGCAGGGCGACGGCGCGCAGGCCGGCCGAGCGGGCCTGCTCCCAGTCGCGGCGGAACTTGTGCAGCAGGGCGAGGTTGAACCAGGAGTCGGACAGCCAGGGCTCCAGGTCGGCGGCCATCACCAGCAGGGCGCCGGCGTCCTCGTAGCGGCCGTCGCCGATCAGCGTGAAGGCCCGGTCGGTCGTCTGCCGCCAGGTGGCGGACGGCCGGTGCCGTGCCCGGTGGAAGATCCTCACGTTCGTCCCTGCCGTCGTCGTCCGCTCAAGTCCCTTGCCGCCGGGCCCGTCCCGTCCTCGACGGGGCCCGGGTCCCGGTGCTCCGGGTCGGTGTTCCACGCTACGACCGCATCCAACCACGCCCGCCCCCACCCGCGCTCCCCACCGCCGAGGTTGGGGACCGCCCCTCCCCAGCCTGCCCGCCGGAGCGCACCTCCTCAACCCCGGACGGGGGGGGGGGGGGGGGGGGGGCGCCGCGCCCCGGGGGGGACCGCACTTCCGGCTACCGGGCCTGGCCCCCGGTGGTTGGCTCCCCGCGGGTGGTCCCCCACGGTCGGGCTCACACGGTTGGCCCCA
>NZ_JBVHYH010000003.1:0-11528 GCF_055569135.1 Kitasatospora sp. NPDC029367 | reverse complement strand
TCCCCCCCCCGTGCCTCCCCCCCCCCCCCCCCCCCCCCCCCCCCCCCCCCCCCCCCCCCCCCCCCCCCCCCCCCCCCCCCCCCCCCCCCCCCCCACCGCACCCCGGCGAGGACCGCACTCCCGGCCACCGGCCCTGGCCCCCGGCGGTCGGCTCCACGCGGTCGGCCCCACGCGGTCGGCTCCACGCGGTCGGCCCCACGCGGTCGGCCGTCAGCCCCGCCCCTGCCCGCCCACCCGGGCGAGCGCGTCCACCACCCGGGCGTCGTAGACCCGCCCGCGCCCCAACCGCAGCACCTCCAGCGCCTCCAGCCGCCCCACCGCCTCGCCCAGGCCCTTCCCCCGGGCGGCGGTGAGCAGGTCGTCGTGGGCGTTGGCGACCCGGATGATCCGGGCGGCGAGCGGCACCGGGCCCTCACCGCCCACCGGCCCGGGGCACGGGTCGGCCAGTCGGGCGACCTGCTCGGCGACCTGCCGGGGCACCCCGGTGCGGCTGATCACCTCGCTGCCGAGCCGGGCGATGCGCTGCTGCTCGACGGCGGGCAGCAGCGCGGTGGCGCCGTCCGGCACCGGTTCGACCAGGGAGAGCTGGCCGACGTCGTGCATCAGCGCCGCGTACTCCAGCAGGGCGAGCTCACGGGTGCCCAGCCCCAGCTCGCGGCCGAGCGCGCACGCCGTGTCCGCGACCCGGCGCGCGTGCCCGTGCGGGGTGTACCCGGCGACCTCGGTGGCCCGGGCCAGGCTGGCGATGGTCTGCCCGGTGGTGGCCCGTACCGCGGCGGCCCGTCGGAAGGAGACCTGGGCGAGCAGCAGCGGGGTGCAGAACAGCGGCAGCGCCCAGAGCCCGACCTCCCCGGCCGCGAGGCTGACCAGCATCCCGGTGGCGACGATCGCCGAGCCGATCCCGAACAGCGAGCGCAGCTCGTCCTCCAGCGCGGCCGGGAACCGCGGCCCGCCGGGCCCGGGACCGGCCCCGGGGCCGTCCTCGGGTTCCCGGCCGCGGGCCGCCGCCGGGGCGCCCGCCGCGCCGCGCCGTCGTCGGCCGCCGACGGCCCCTTCCCCGGCGCCGGGGAAGGGGCGCCACCACGGCGGACCCCACCTGCGCCCCGCCCGCCCGCCGGGCGAACGGCGGGCGGGCGAGGACGGGCCCGAGGAGCGCAGCAGCGCCGCCAGGGTGGCGTCGCAGAGCGCGGCCAGCGCGGCGACGGCGGTCAGGAACGCCCCGTAGGCGGGGCCCTCGGGCGAGAAGCGGTCCACCAGGCCGCCGTTGTAGAGCGGCTGGAACACGGCGGCGGCGAAGCCGACCGCGAGCAGTCGGCGGGCGGCGCTGTCCCGCCGGGCCGGGTCGGCCCAGGGCGGCCGCCGGTGCGGGCGCTCTGGCCGGTGCGGCAGGGCGAGCCCGGGCAGCCAGCCCAGCAGCAGGCCGACCCCGGTCACCGCGACCACCTGGAGCGTGCCGTGCGCGGTCGGCACCCCGCGCAGCGGCCCGAGCAGGGCGTACGCCAGCGCACCGGCCGCGCCGATGGGCGCCTGCTCGCGGTCACCCGGAAGGGTGATCCGGACGCATTCGCCGAGCGCGATCAGCGCGGTGAACGCCAGCGCGACCCTCGGCTCGGCGATCCCCCGCACCACGGCCGCGCCGAGCGCCAGCATCAGCAGCACGGCGGCGGCCGCGTGCACACCGCGCGCGGTACGCCCGCGCCCCGCCCCGGCCCCGCTCCGATGCGCCGAACCCGCCCCGGCCCCTCGCCCGGCCCCCGAACCGCCCCCGCCCCCGCCCTCGGCCCGGGCTCCGGCCCCCGGGCCGGCCGCGCGCCCGGTCACGACTGCCCGGCCACGGGGCGGGTCCCGCCCTGGGCAGGCACCCGTCCGGGCGCGGCCCGCACCGGCTCGGGCACCCCGAGCGGAATGTCCGGGACGGCCCGTACGCAGTCCTCGGAGTGCACCACCGGCTGCCAGTCGTGCACGGCCAGCGCCTCGATCAGCGCCCGCACCATCACCGGGTCGAACTGGCTGCCGGAGCAGCGCTCCAGCTCGGCCACCGCCTCGGCGACGGGGCGGCCGCGCCGGTAGGAGCGGGTGGAGGTCATCGAGTCGAAGGCGTCGGCGACGGAGATGATCCGGGCGAACTCCGGGATCTGCTCCCCGGCCAGTCCGCTCGGGTAGCCGCGCCCGTCCATCCGCTCGTGGTGGTGCAGGATCCCGGCGTGCGCCTCGCCGAGGAAGTCGATCCCGCGCACCAGCTCGTACCCGTACACCGGGTGGATCTCCACGGCGCGGCGCTCGTCCTCGTCGAGGGGACCGTTTCTGCGCAGCAGCTCGGTGGCCACGCCGAGCTTGCCGACGTCGTGCAGGATTCCGGCGAAGCGCAGGGTGCGCAGCCGCTCGGGCTCCATGCCGAGCTGATCGGCGATCAGCACCGAGGCGCGGCCCACCCGTTCGCTGTGCCCCCGGGTGTAGGCGTCCTTGATCTCCACCGCCTGCACCAGCGACTGCACGGTGGCCTGGTGGGCGTCCCGCTCGCGCTGGCCCTGGGCGAAGACCCAGGCCGAGATGGACAGCGGCAGCAGGGCCAGCAGGGCGGCGAACGCCCCGTACGGGCCCTGCCAGAGCACCGCGACCATCAGCCCGCCGGCCGCGTGCACCAGCACCGGCAGCCCGCACACCGCGCAGGCGCCGCGGAGCACCTCGGTGGCCGGCCGACCCTCGCTGAGCACCACCATGACGCCCACCACCAGCCCGTTGACCAGGCAGAACGCACCGACGGCGGCGAACCCGGGCAGCAGCGCGGCGGGGAAGCGGGAGCCGAGCAGCAGCTGCGGGCCGTGCAGCAGGTGGAAGGCGACCGAGGAGGCGAAGGCGCACAGCGCGAGCTGGGAGCCGTTGAACAGCTGGCGGCCGCGGCAGCCGGGGCCGGTGGGGCCGCCGAGCAGGGCGGCGGGGGCGGCGACCAGGGCGGCGGCGGCCGGCGGGAGCATCAGCACCCCGGCGAACAGCACCGGGAAGAAGGCGTTCACCCCGGGGCGGGCGGGCACCCGTCCGGCGGGCGCGGGGCGGCGCAGCAGCCGGCGCAGCAGGAGCGAGCAGGGGGTGGGCAGGCCCTGGGCGAGCGACTCCCAGCAGCCGTGCAGGAAGCCGAGCAGCCCGATCTTGGGCCAGTCCGCCGGGTGGCCGAGCCAGCGCGGCACTCCGGGCGTGACGGCCTCGGGCAGCAGCGGCAGCAGGCAGCACAGGGCCGCCACCGGGACGGCCACCAGGTAGCGCGCAGCCCCCTGTGGCAGGGTCGCGCCTCCACTGTCGGTAGCGATCTCGGCCTCCCCGCGTCCGGGCCCTGTTGCCTCAGCGCGCCGGTCTGACCGGCGGTGAGCGTCCGTCAGGAGGATAGGCCGCCGTCCGGGCGTGGGGACGCATGATCGCGCAATGGCGCAGTTGGCGCACCGCCAACTCACCCGAACGAGTGAGGGCGCATGCGCGCAGAACGGGAGCGGGGGGGGGGGGGGGGGGGGGGGGGGGGGGGGGGGGGGGGGGGGGGGGGGGGGGGGGGGGGGAGGGGCCGCGTGGGAGCGCTTGGTTACCGTCCTTGCCACCACCCCCCCCCGCCCCCGCCCCCCCCCCCCCCCCCCCCCCCCCCCCCCCGCCCCCCCCCCCCCCCCCCCCGCTGAACTCCTGGTCCGAACTGCCTGTCCGAACGCCCTGTCCGAGCGCCCTGTCCGAACCGCTGCGCCCCGCCCTCGCCGACGGGCCGTACGGACCACTGGGCCGGACCACTGGGCCGGACTACTCGGTGGGCGCTCCGGCCTCGACCGGCGCACCGGGGCGCACGCTCGCCTCGTCCGCTTCCTCGCCCGCGCCCTCGTGCGCCTGCGCCGGTCTGGGCGCCGGACGGGCGTCCTCGACGTGCACCTCGACGCCCGTGTCCACCGCGACCACCACCGGCTCGCCCGAGCGCTGCCCGGCCCGGATCGAGTCGATCCTGGCCAGCACCTTGCTGCGCAGGTCGCTCGGGGTGTCGTCGCAGCCGCAGGAGCGCTTGATCAGTGCCTTGATCGCCTGCTCCAGCCCGTACTGCTTCAAGCAGGGCGAGCACTCCTCGAAGTGCACGCGCAGCTTGGCGCAGTCACCCTCGGCCATCTCGTTGTCGAGGAATTCATAGAGGTGGTCGAGGACCTCGCCACACTCGGTTTCGTGCGGATCGCCGCAGCTCATGAGCCCGAGCCCTTCGCTTCCTGCCCTGCCCCGCTGCCGGCCGGGACCAGCCCGCGCTCACGGGCGTAATCCTCCAGCATGCCGCGCAGCTGACGACGGCCGCGGTGCAGCCGGGACATCACCGTACCGATGGGAGTACCCATGATGTCCGCGATCTCCTTGTACGCAAAGCCTTCTACGTCCGCGAGATACACGGCGATCCGGAACTCCTCCGGGATCGCCTGGAGCGCGTCCTTCACGTCGCTGTCGGGCAGGTGGTCGAGCGCCTGGGTCTCGGCCGAGCGCAGACCGGTCG
The DNA here is from genome assembly GCF_055569135.1 of Kitasatospora sp. NPDC029367. Lineage (NCBI taxonomy): Bacteria > Bacillati > Actinomycetota > Actinomycetes > Kitasatosporales > Streptomycetaceae > Kitasatospora > Kitasatospora sp. NPDC029367. The sequence goes on along the minus strand of NZ_JBVHYH010000003.1, from coordinate 7,030 downwards.
ACATGTGCGACTCGGCCCTGGCCAGCTGCCAGTCCTCGATCTCCTCCGCCGCGGTGCGCTGGGGCTCACGCTGCTTCTTGCGGTACGAGTTGATGAACGTGTTGGTGAGGATGCGGTACAGCCAGGCCTTGAGGTTGGTGCCCTCACGGAACTGGTGGAAGGACGCGTACGCCTTGGCGAACGCCTCCTGGAGCAGGTCCTCCGCATCCGCGGGGTTGCGCGTCATGCGCAGCGCCGCCGAGTACATCGGGTCGAGGTAGCCCAGGGCGTCGCGCTCGAAGCGCTCCCGCCGGGCCTCCTCGGACTCCTCCGCCGACACCCGGAAGGTGTCCTCACCGATCGCCTCGGCCAGCTCCTCACCGGTGAGCGCCTCGCCCGCAGGCAGGGCCTCGTCCGGGCCACGGCCCGGATCGGCCTCGTGCTCGGTCCCGACGACCGGACCCACCTCCTCGGCATGACGGGCACGGCCCACTGCGGGCCGCCCAGAAATGGAGGATATCGGGCTGACGGGCTTCTCGCCCGCGTCGAGCCAGTCCGACCAGGAGGGGGCGAACGCCGCGGCGGCCTCGCGCTCCTCCGGCCGTTCGGGGCACGCGATCGAACCCATCTGCCCTGCCTCTCACCGGTGACTCATGCTGACGGACACGACAACCACACCGGCCCCGCCCGCATTCCCGCCCGCACCGGCCATTCACTCGCACGAGTGAGCGAGCGGAAACACCCTGCTCACGGCCCCGCCCAGCCCTGCCGCCACCCCGCCGCCGCCCCCGGCCCCGACCCGCGGCCCCCGGACCCTCAGACCGGCACCGGCGTCACAGCAGCCCCAGCACCCAGTCCCCCACCGCCGAGCAGATCAGCTCCAGCAGCTCGTCCTGCCCCAGCGACGCCCGCTTCGGCACCTCGAACCCGTGGTTCCCGTACGGCAGCGCCACCAGCTCGTGCCCCGCCGGCAGCTCCGGGAACTCCGCCGGCCCGCCGAACGGGTCCGCCGCACCCTGCACCACCAGCGTCGGCAGCCCCGACCCCAGCAACTCCTCCGCCCGGCTCCGCTCCGGCTTCCCCGGCGGGTGCAGCGGGAACGCCAGCGCCACCACCCCCACCGCACCGCTCGCCGCCCCCGTACGGCAGGCCACCCGCGCCCCGGCACTGCGCCCGCCGACCACCAGCGGCAGCCCGGCCCCGGCCAGCCGCTCCGCGACCGGCAGCCAGCCCACGTCCAGCGTCCTCGGCGCCGGGCCCAGCTTCTTCCCCGCCACCCGCCACGGCTGCTCCACCAGCGCCACCGTGATCCCCCGGGCCGGCAGCCGCCCGGCCAGCGCCACCAGGTCCCGCGCGCCCGTGCCGCCGCCCGCCCCGTGGCCCAGCGCCAGCACCGCCCTCGGCGCGGCCGCCCGGTGGTAGGTGATCCGGGCGTCCCCGGCCCCGGTGGTGACGAGTTCGGAGGTGGTCATCCCGGCAGCTCCCAAGTCTCAGAACAGTGTGGTCTCGTACTCGACCTCGGTCCACGGCTCCTTGAGCTCCGGACCGTTGTTGCGGATGTTCCCGACCGCCGGCGACACCGGCGTGGCCAGCAGCGCCCCCGGCGGCGGGGGTATCAGCAACCGGCGTACCTCCTCCGGGTCGTTCAGCCCCGGGTCCAGCCACTCCCCCCAGTCCTGCCGGTCCAGGAACAGCGGCATCCGCTCGTGGATCGGCGCCAGCGACTCCTCGGCGTCCGTGGTCACGATCGTGAAGGTCACCAGCCAGGCCTCCGGGTGCCCCGGCGGCACCGCCCGGTTGCGCCAGAACTCGTACAGCCCCGCCAGGGCCAGCGGGGCGCCGTCCGCCCGGGACACGAAGAACGGCTTCTTGCGCGCCCTGCCCCGCTCCCCCGGCACCGTCTGCCACTCGTAGTAGCCGTCCACCGGCAGGATGCACCGGCGCGAGGCGAAGGCCTGCCGGTAGGCCGGCTTCTCGTGCACCGTGTCCGACCGGGCGTTGATCATCTTCACCGCCGTCTCGGCGGAGTTCGACCACTGCGGCACCAGCCCCCAGCGCAGCGCCCGCAACTGCCGCACCGGCCGCGCCGCCCCCTTGGCCAACCGCTCCAGCACCACGTAGGCGCTGTTGGTCGGCGCCACGTTCCAGTTCGGGTCCAGGGACTCCTCCGGGTCCCAGAACTCCACGTCGAACAGCTCGACGACGTCCTCCGGCTTGCTGCTGGCTGCGAAGCGACCGCACATGCGGGCCAGCCAACCACACCACGCCCGCTCAGCACTTCCTCATCCACGGAGCAGAACCGCCCGCTCCCCTCCGCCCGTCCCCGCATGGGAGGCTGCCCCGAACGGCCCAACCCGGCCCGACCCAGGCCCGCCCCGGGCCCGACCCGGCGAAGCACTACGCAGCACCCCGAACACAACGCAGCACACCGAACGGAGGCGCAGCCCGCCGATGAACCCGAACAACCAGAACCTCGGCGAACTGTGGGACCGGGTCACCGGCACCCAGGCCGCCCCACCCGGCTGGCTCGTCCTCGCGACCGGCTGCGCCGCCCTGCTCGCCGTCCTCGCCCGCCCGCTCTGGCACGTCACCCGCAACGCCGTCACCATCGCCCACGAGGGTGGCCACGGCCTCGCCGCGCTCGCCACCCGCCGCAAGCTCGCCGGCATCCGGCTGCACTCCGACACCTCCGGCCTCACCCTCTCCTACGGCCGCCCCACCGGCCCCGGCATGATCCTCACCGCCGCCGCCGGCTACACCGCCCCCGCCCTGCTCGGCCTCGGCTGCGCCGCCCTGCTCGCCGCCGACCGGATCACCCTGCTGCTCTGGCTCGCCATCGCCCTGCTGCTGGCCCTGCTCCTGCGGATCCGCAACGCCTTCGGCCTGTTCACCGTGCTCGTCGCCGGCGGCTCCTTCTTCCTGGTGTCCTGGTTCGGCAGCGCCCAGGTCCAGGCCGGCTTCGCCTACCTCGGCTGCTGGTTCCTGCTGTTCGGGGCGGTCCGCCCGGTCCTGGAGCTCCAGCACCAGCGCCGCACCGGCTGGGCCCGCGACTCCGACGCCGACCAGCTCGCCCGGCTCACCCACGTCCCGGCCCTGGCCTGGGTCACCGTCTTCCTGCTCACCGCCCTGGCCTGCCTCGCCCTCGGCGCCACCTGGCTGCTGCAACCCCTCCACTAGATCACCTGGATCACCCCCGTCCCGCCATCCGGCCGCAGCAGGGGCCGTTCCGGTACGGCCCCTAGACTGGCCCCCATGACCGAGACCCTGTGGCCCGCCCCCGTCGCCACCGCCCCCGTCGACGCCACCGTCACCATCCCCGGCTCCAAGTCGGTCACCAACCGGGCCCTGGTGCTGGCGGCCCTCGCCGACGGACCGGGCTGGGTGCGCCGCCCGCTGCGCAGCCGCGACTCCCAGCTGATGGCCGACGGCCTGCGCGCCCTCGGGGTCACCATCGAGGAGAAGGTCAACAACGACTCCGGCGGCACCGGCGGCGGCGAGGCCTGGCGGGTCATCCCCGCCCCCACGCTGCGCGGCCCCGCCAACGTCGACGTCGGCAACGCCGGCACGGTCATGCGCTTCCTGCCCCCGCTCGCCGCCCTCGCCGACGGCCCGGTCCACTTCGACGGCGACCCGCGCAGCCACGAGCGCCCCCAGCACGGCGTGATCAACGCCCTGCGCGCGCTCGGCGCCCGGATCGAGGACGGCGGCCGCGGCAGCTTCCCGCTGACCGTGCACGGCACCGGCGGCCTCGACGGCGGCCCGGTCGAGCTGGACGCCTCCTCCTCGTCCCAGTTCGTCTCCGCCCTGCTGCTCTCCGGCGCCCGCTACCACCACGGCGTCGAGGTCCGGCACGTCGGCGGCCCCGTCCCGTCGCTGCCGCACATCCGGATGACCGTCGAGATGCTGCGCCTGGCCGGCGCCCAGGTCGACGCCCCCGAGGACGGCGGCGAGAAGGACGTCTGGCGGGTCACCCCCGGCGCCCTGATCGGCCGCGACCTGGTCGTCGAGCCCGACCTGTCCAACGCCGCCCCGTTCTTCGCCGCCGCCCTGGTCACCGGCGGCCGGGTCACCGTGCGCGACTGGCCCCGCCACACCACCCAGCCCGGCGACCAGCTGCGCGACCTCTACTCCCGGATGGGCGGCGCCTGCGAGTACACCGACGAGGGCCTCCAGTTCACCGGCACCGGCCGGATCCACGGCATCGAGGCCGACCTGCACGACGTCGGCGAGCTCACCCCGGTGATCGCCGCCGTCGCCGCCCTCGCCGACTCCGAGTCCCACCTGTACGGCATCGCCCACCTGCGCCTGCACGAGACCGACCGGCTCGCCGCCCTCGCCAAGGAGATCAACGACCTCGGCGGGGACGTCAGCGAGACCGAGGACGGCCTGCGGATCCGCCCCCGCCCGCTGCACGGCGGCATCTTCCACACCTACGAGGACCACCGCCTGGCCACCGCCGCCGCGGTGCTCGGCCTGGCCGTGCCCGGCGTCGAGGTGGAGAACGTGGGCACCACCGCCAAGACCCTGCCCGACTTCCCCAAGATGTGGGCGGAGCTGCTCGGCGGAGCGGCCGCGGACGCCTGAGCGGAGACTTGAACCATGCGCCGCTACGGCAAGGACGCCGACGAGGACGACATCCGCAACCGCCCCGCCCGCCGGGGCTCCCGGCCGCGGACCCGGATCCGGCCCAAGCACGAGGACGCCGACGAGGCGATGGTGCTGACCGTCGACCGCGGCCGGATCACCTGCCTGGTCGACCCGGGGACCAAGCAGGAGCGTGAGGTCGTCGCCATGAAGGCCCGCGAGCTGGGCCGCAAGGGCGTCGTCGTCGGCGACGTGGTCAACCTGGTCGGCGACCTCTCCGGGGACACCGACACCCTCGCCCGGATCGTCCGGGTCGAGGAGCGCAGCTCCGTGCTGCGGCGCACCGCGGACGACGACGACCCGTACGAGCGGATCGTCGTCGCCAACGCCGACCAGCTGGCCATCGTCACCGCGCTGGCCGACCCGGAGCCCCGCCCCCGGCTGATCGACCGCTGCCTGGTCGCCGCCTACGACGCGGGCATGGAACCGCTGCTGGTGCTCACCAAGTCCGACCTCGCCCCGGCCGGACCGCTGCTGGAGTCGTACGCCCCGCTCGGCATCGACTACGTCGTCACCCGCCGGGACGAGCTGGAGACCGCCGGCGCCGAGGCCGTACGGGAGCACCTGCGCGGACTCTCCACGGTGTTCATCGGCCACTCCGGCGTCGGCAAGACCACCCTGGTCAACGCCCTCGTCCCGGACCGGCGGCGGCAGACCGGCCACGTCAACGCCGTCACCGGCCGCGGCCGGCACACCACCGTCTCCGCCCTGGCGCTGCGGCTGCCCCCGCCGCCCGGCGCCAAGCCCGGCTCGAAGAAGGCGCTCGACCCGGGCTGGGTGATCGACACGCCCGGCTTCCGCTCCTTCGGCCTCTCCCACATCGACCCGTCCCGGGTCATCCTCGCCTTCCCCGACCTGGAGCCGGGCACGGTCGACTGCCCGCGCGCCTGCAGCCACGACGAGCCGGACTGCGCCCTGGACGCCTGGGTCGCCGACGGGCACGCCGAGGCCGCCCGGCTCTACTCGCTGCGCCGACTGCTGGCCAGCAAGGAGGCCCGCGAGGGCGACTGAGCCCCGCGGGGCACCGCCCTTCCCCGAGGCTCGTGGCCCGTTCGAGGTGTCGGACCGCCCCTCCCTGGCGATCATAGGAAAGTCGGGCCGGACACGGCCCGTCCGTCGATCGACAGGGAGGGGCGCACGATGGCATGGGCCCTGGTGATCCTGGCCGGCCTGCTGGAGACCGGCTTCGCGATCAACCTCAAGCTCAGCGAGGGCTTCACCAAGCTCTGGCCCACCATCAGCTTCTGCGTGTTCGCCCTCAGCAGCTTCGGCCTGCTCACCCTCTCGCTCAAGAGCCTGCCGGTCGGCCCCGCCTACGCGGTGTGGACCGGCATCGGCGCCGCCGGCACCGCCATCTACGGCATGGCCTTCCTGGACGAGACCACCTCGGTGCTCAAACTGGTGTCCATCTCCCTGGTGATCGCCGGCGTGATCGGCCTCCAGCTCAGCGGTTCCGCCCACTGAGCGCTCACCCCTCCCGGCCGGCCCGCTGAGCTAGGGTTTCGGGCATGGCCGACTACCACGACGATCTCCGACTCGCCCACGTCCTCGCCGACTCGGCCGACTCGGTCACCCTGGAGCGCTTCCGCGCCCTCGACCTGAAGGTCGAGACCAAGCCCGACCTGACCCCGGTCAGCGACGCCGACAAGGCCGCCGAGGAGCTCGTGCGCAGCGTGCTCCAGCGCGCCCGCCCGCGCGACGCCGTGCTCGGCGAGGAGTTCGGCCTCCAGGGCTCCGGCCCGCGCCGCTGGGTGATCGACCCGATCGACGGCACCAAGAACTACATCCGCGGCGTCCCGGTCTGGGCCACCCTGATCGCCCTGCTGGAGGACGGCCCGGACGGCGTGGAGCGCCCGGTGGTCGGCATCGTCTCCGCCCCGGCGCTGCAGCGCCGCTGGTGGGCGGCCAAGGGCCTGGGCGCCTACGCGGGCCGCAGCCTGGCCAAGGCCTCCCGGATCCACGTCTCCGGGGTGTCCCGGATCGAGGACGCGTCCTTCTCGTACTCCTCCCTCACCGGCTGGGAGGACCGCGGCCGGCTCGACCCGTTCCTGGACCTCACCCGGGCCTGCTGGCGCACCCGCGCCTACGGCGACTTCTGGTCGTACATGATGGTCGCCGAGGGTGCCGTGGACATCGCCGCCGAGCCCGAGCTGTCGCTCTGGGACATGGCCGCGCCCTGCATCGTCGTCGAGGAGGCCGGCGGCAGCTTCACCGGCCTGGACGGCATCCCCGGCCCGGGCGGCGCCGACGCGGTGGCCACCAACGGCCTGCTGCACGACGAGACCCTGCGGCGGCTCTCCGTCTGAGCCGACCGGGGCGAGCCGACCCGTCCCGGCCGGCCCGTCCGAGTCGGCCCCGGGCGAGAAGTGGTGCGGGCCCTGTGACCAGTGGGATCTGGTCACAGGGC
>NZ_JBVHYH010000002.1:174967-227068 GCF_055569135.1 Kitasatospora sp. NPDC029367 | reverse complement strand
GCTTGTGCGTCGGGTTCCGGCAACAACCAAACAAGCTCCCGTACAAACCCACCACCCCCCCCCCCCCCCCCCCCCCCCCCCCGCCCCCCCCCCCCCCCCCCCCCCCCCCCGGCGCTCCTGCCTAGGCGCAGGTTCCACCGCTGGGGGTCAGTGCGCCGATGAAGGTGTCCAGTCGGGCGACGGCTGTGCGGAGCAGGTCGACGGATCCGGTCGGGTCGTCCGGGAGTTCGAGGCCGTGGTCGGCGGCGGGGAGTTCCAGGACCTGGTGGCCGGTGGCGTCGGCGACGCTCCGGTCCCACAGCCTGTCGGCGCCGCCGCCGATCAGGAGGGTCGGTGCGGTGGCCCGGTGGAGGGCGCGGGCCACGTGGTCGAGGGTGAGCACCGGGGTGAGCCAGGCGGCCGGGAGGGCGCGGTCCGCGGCGAGGCCGGCGGCCAGGGAGCCCAGCGACTTGCCGACCAGCAGGCGGCAGGCGCCGCCCTCGGCGTCGACAGCCGCGCCGACCTGCCGCTCGACCCAGGCGATCCGCTGCTCCGTCGTGAACTCGGCGAATCCGTCCGGGATCCGCCACCACAGCTCCTGGACCGTCCAGCCGTGCCGGACCAGGACCGAGGAGGCGAAGTGCAGCAGTGGACGGGCGGGCGTGTAGCCGACGCCGGGGACGACCAGCGCGACCCGGTCCGGGTCGCCGTCGATACGGGTGGGGAGGCTCAGTGCGGAGGAAGCGGACATGCCCGCAGGCTACTTCCGGCCCACCCCGCCGACTGCGGGGGGAACCTCCTGCACCATCATCTGCCGTGCGCCCCACGCTACTTCGGCTATGGCGGAACGACACCTTGGTCCGCGATACTTGGTTCGCACAGTGATCGAGTCCGAAGGAAGGGGGAGCTCATGAGCTTCGTTCTCGCGTTCCTGGCCGCGCTGGCGGCCGTCGTCGTCGGCACCACCCTGTTCCTGGCCCGTCGTGATCGGGCCCACCGGCGGTGGGCGGACGGCACGGAGGGCCTGCTGATCGAACAGCGGCGGACCTCCCAGGCCGCCCGGATCCGCAGCACCCACTCCACCTGGGCCACCCACCACGGCAACGGCCTGTTCCCCGACGACCTGCAGACCCACTACGTCTGACGCGGCGTCGCCACCTTCCCGGCGCCGGGGGCGGACGCAGCGGCGCCGGGGCGGACGAAAACCCGGGTGCGCCCCTCGGCCCGGCCGCGCGACACTACCGCGCATGAGCTCCGACGCCGCCCCGACCCCGCAGGTCCGGGCCCTCGACCACGTGGCCTCGCTCTCCGCCGGCCCGCCCGTCGACCCGGCCCTGCGGGTGACCCTCAACTTCCACCCGGACCGGGTCTCCCGCGGCCGGGCCGTCCTCGACGCCCTGGCCGAGGACGGCGTCTACCTCTCCCAGTTCGCCACCGGCACCAGCAACGGCGGCCTGACCGCCCACCCCGGCGGGGACCGCTGGCGCTGGGAGAGCCGGATCTTCGCCGGTGCCTACGACGCCGCGGCTCCCGGCGAACGCCCCGTCTACGGAGCCCTCGACCACCGCCGCAGTCCGGTCGGCGCCGCACCCCGCTTCGGCTCCGCGCACCTGCGGCTCACCGCCCCCGCCCTGGAGCGCACCACCTTCTGCTACCCGGACAGCTTCCTGGAGCCCACGGACTTCGGCACCGCCGCCCGCATGGGGCTCGTCGAACTGGCCCTGGCCGACGACCAGGACGCCCTCGACGACTACATCGAGGCGCAGGTCCACGGCCCGGTCCGGCTGGCCGAGGACGTCGAGGCCCTGGTGCTGGACCCCTGCTACCGGAACACCCCGGTCGAGGACGCCGCCCGCCGCCTCCCCTGCCCGCTGGAGTGGCACCCCGGCTTCCGGCTCACCGTCGAGGAGCTCCGCCGCCACCCCGACTACCGCGGCCAGGAGTTCGTCGCCCTCGGCGCCCGGATCGCCGAGGAGGGCGCCCTCGACCCCCGGATCATCGGCGCTGCCGCCGCGAGCGGTCGCCACGACCCCCAGGCCCTCAAGAAGGTGTGGCACTACCTCGCCCGCTTCGGCGCCCTCGGGTTCGGCGCCCCCGGGTAGCGAAAAGCGGTTGGCCCGGCTTCCCGCCGGACGGAGAATCGCCGGATGACCGATGACCAGATCGACTGGGCCCGCCTGCGCGCCGCCCACCGGGCCTGTACCCGCTTCCTCTCCGGCAACCGCCCGCTCACCATGCGCGAGCGGCTCACCGCGCTCGCCGAGGCGGTCGAGCCGGACGCCCACCCCGACATCTACGGGGACGGCGGGCCGGTCGGGGAGCTGGAGGAGCGCACCGCCGCGCTCCTCGGCACGGAGGACGCGGTGTTCTTCCCCAGCGGGACGATGGCCCAGCAGGTCGCCCTGCGCCACCACGCCGAGCGGACCGGGAACCCGGCCGTCGCACTCCACCCGCAGAGCCACCTCGAACGGCACGAGCGCCACGCCCACGTCCAGCTGACCGGCCTGCGCAGCCTCTGGCCCACCACCGAGCCGCGGCAGCCGACCGCCGACGAACTGCGGGGCCTCGGCGAGCCGTTCGGCACCCTGGTGGTGGAACTCCCGCTCCGCGACCCGGGCTTCGTCCTGCCCACCTGGGACGAGCTCACCGAGCTGGTCGCCGCCGCCCGCGCGGCCGGTGCCCGGGTGCACTTCGACGGGGCCCGCCTCTGGAACACCACGACCCACTTCGGCCGGCCGCTGGACGAGATCGCCGCCCTGGCCGACAGCGTCTACGTCTCCTACTACAAGGACCTCGGCGGCATCAGCGGGGCCGCCCTCGCCGGGGACAAGGCCTTCACCGCGTACGCCCGCACCTGGCGCCACCGTTACGGCGGGCAGCTCTACCAGCAGTGGCCGGCCGCCCTCGCCGCGCTCACCGGCCTGGCCACCGAACTCCCCCGGATCCCCGGCCACACCCGCCACGCGGCGACCCTCATCCCCGCCCTGGCCGCCCTTCCCGGTGCGCGGATCTTCCCGGAGGTCCCGCCCACCCACGACTTCCAGCTCTGGCTCCCCCACCCGGCGCGCGCCCTGAACGCGGCCACCCTCGCCCTCGCCGAGCAGGAGGGGACCTGGTTCCTGGACTGGACCGACGCCGCCCCCGGCCTCGCCATGGCCGAGGTCCGCCTGACGGGCTCGGCCCGGGACTGGACGGCGGAGGAGGTCACCGAACTCGGGCTGCGCTTCCTGGAACTGGTCGCCGCCGCCGAACGGGACTGACCCACCGCCGAACGGGACCGACCCGCCGGCCCCCGGGCTCGGGCAGCCAGCCCCCGGGCTCGGGCAGCCGGACGGAGCCCGCGGCCGTCAAACGGATGGCGGGCTCCCCACCCTTCGTGTCAGAATGACGATTATGAGCAAGCAGCAGGTCGGGGACTTCGCCGACGTCCGCAGCCGCGAGGAGCTGGCGGGCCTGATGGCCACCGGGGCACGGCCGAAGTGGGTGATGTTCTGGGGGCACACCGCCCGCAAGGGCGGCGGGACGCGGCAGGAGTGCCTGAGCCAGTGGTGGCCCGGGCAGTTCACCGTCGACGGGGTGACGTACGCCTCCGCCGAGCACTGGATGATGGCCGGCAAGGCCCGGATGTTCGGCGACCGGGCGATCGAGCAGCAGGTGCTGGAGGCCCGGACGCCCGCCGAGGCGAAGAAGCTGGGCCGACTGGTGCAGGACTTCGACGACAAGACCTGGACGGCGGGCCGGTTCGACCTGGTGGTCGAGGGGAACGTCGCGAAGTTCGGTCAGGACGAGGCCCTGCGGGAGTACCTGCTGGGCACGGGCGACCGCGTCCTGGTCGAGGCCAGCCCGCTGGACCGGATCTGGGGCATCGGCCTCGGCGCGGACGACATCCGGGCCGAGCGACCGCTGGAGTGGCGGGGGCTGAACCTGCTCGGGTTCGCGCTGATGGAGGCGCGGGCCCGACTGGCCGGTTGAGGCCGGTCGTTCCCCTGCCGGACGGGGCGGCCCCTGCCGGACGGGGCGGCCCCTGCCGCGGAGCGCGACCGGCGCACTTCTCGCAACGGCCGCCCTCTGCGCGCTCCTTGACGCCACTCGGGCACGACTGGTCGCGCTCTCGTAACTCCATCGCCACATTCCGACGCCAGGATGTCCCGCAGTCAGGGCACAGATGGACAGGTTGGGGCGATCATGCGCATGCGGTCGACGGAAGAATCCGCAGGCCAGCAACCGGAGGGCGAGCAACGGGCCGCCGAACTCCGGTCGGAACTGGACGAGTTGCTCCGCGCGAGCCGGTACGCGGGCCAACGCGAACGCCGGTTGAGCGAGGCGATACGGGCGACCCCGGGCCGCCAGCGCCCGGACGGCGACCTGCTGCGGCAGCTCGCCCAGGCCCGCACCCTACGCGAGGGCCTGGGCGCGCGCTGCCTGCAACTGAGCGATCAGTTACAGGAGTTGGAGCTCCACCTCAGACAGGCGCCGATCCCAGCGCCGGCCCCGGCACCACCCCCGGCACCGGCACCACCCCCGGCACCGGCACCGCCACCACCCCCCGCTCCACCCGTCCGCCCCGACCTCGGCGCCCTCACCGAGCGGATCACCGGACTCCACCGCAGCGGGGCCCGCCCCGAGGCCGAGGACCTGCTGGACCGGGCCGCCGCCCACCTCGCCCCCGTCGAGGCCGCCTTGCTGGCCGGGATGCTCTCCCGGCGCGGGCCGACCGGCGCCTCGCTCCAACTGGCCCGGACGGCCGCCCGGAGCGCCCCGGAGCACGCCGTCGTGGTGCTGGCGGAGCTGCGCGAACTGGGTCTGGCCGAGGAGGCCGCCGAGCTGTTCCACGCCTTCCGGGCCTACCCGGCCGCCGCCGTCCCGGCGCTGCTCGCCGCGCTGGAGCGGGCCGGGCAGCACGCCGACAGCGCCACGCTGCTCTGGGAGTGGGGCTCGGCGCCGACCCCGGAGCTGACCTCGCTGGCCGCCGGCCTCCAGCAGCACGGCCGCCCCGCCGACGTCCGCACGCTGCTGCGCCAGGCGGCCGGCCGCCCGACCGCGGACCTGGTCGGACTCGCGACCGGACTGCCGCCCGCGCTCGCCACCCTCCTGCTGCAGGAGCTGGCGGCCCTCCGCCCGCCGGTCGAACTGGCGCGCCTGGCCGCCGCGCTGGAGAACCACCGGGACCTCTACGGGCAGCTGCTGGCGGCACTGCTCGCCGACGACACCCGCCACCGCACCACCCTGGCCGCCCTCCGCACGGCCGGCCTGCCGACCGCCCCGCCGGCCGCCCCGCGCTCCCGCTGGGGCCGGCGCTGACCCACCGGCCGTAGGAAAGCGGGGAGCCCCCGCCCGCCTCCACCAGGGAGGACGGCCGGGGGCTCCCCGAAGTACCGGAGTACCGGAGTACCGGAGTACCGGACTCAGCAGCCGATCAGCCGCGCCGCCAGGTAGCCCTTCACCTGGTCCAGCGACACACGCTCCTGCGACATGGTGTCGCGGTCGCGAACGGTCACGGCGTTGTCCTCGAGGGTGTCGAAGTCGACCGTGACGCAGAACGGCGTACCGATCTCGTCCTGGCGGCGGTAGCGCTTGCCGATCGCGCCCGCGTCGTCGAACTCGACGTTCCACGCGGTGCGCAGGTCGGCGGCCAGGCCGCGGGCCTTCGGGGAGAGCTCGGCGTTGCGCGACAGCGGCAGCACCGCGACCTTGACCGGGGCCAGGCGCGGGTCGAGCCGCATGCCGACGCGCTTCTCCATGACGCCCTTGGCGTTCGGCGCCTCGTCCTCGAAGTAGGCGTCGATCAGGAAGGCCAGCATGGCGCGGTTGAGGCCGGCCGCCGGCTCGATGACGTACGGGAAGTACCGCTCGCCGGACTCCTGGTCGAAGTACTTGAGGTCCTGGCCGGAGGCCTCGCTGTGCACCCGCAGGTCGTAGTCCGTGCGGTTGGCGACGCCCTCCAGCTCGGAGAACTCGGAGCCGCCGAAGTTGAAGCGGTACTCGATGTCCACGGTGCGCTTGGCGTAGTGGGAGAGCTTCTCCTTCGGGTGCTCGAAGAAGCGCATGTTCTCGGTGCGCAGACCGAGGTCGACGTACCAGTCCCAGCGCTGCTGGAGCCAGTACTCGTGCCACTGCTCGTCCTCGCCCGGCTTGACGAAGAACTCCATCTCCATCTGCTCGAACTCACGGGTCCGGAAGATGAAGTTGCCGGGGGTGATCTCGTTGCGGAAGCTCTTGCCGGTCTGGGCGATGCCGAACGGCGGCTTCTTGCGCGAAGTGGTCTGGACGGCCTTGAAGTTGGTGAAGATGCCCTGGGCGGTCTCGGGGCGCAGGAAGGCCAGGCCGCTCGCCTCCTCGGTGACACCGAGGTGGGTCTTGAGCATGCCCGAGAAGTCCTTGGGCTCGGTGAACTGGCCCTTGGTGCCGCAGTCGGGGCAGTTGACGTCCTTGAGGCCGTTCGGCGGCGGGAAGCCGTGCTTGGCCTCGTACTTCTCCTCCAGGTGGTCGGCCCGGTGGCGCTTGTGGCAGGAGAGGCACTCGGTCAGCGGGTCGTTGAAGGTGGCGACGTGGCCGGAGGCCTCCCAGACCTCGCGGGCCAGGATCACCGACGAGTCGAGTCCGACGACGTCCTCGCGGGCCTGGACCATCGTGCGCCACCACTGGCGCTTGATGTTCTCCTTGAGCTCGACGCCCAGCGGCCCGTAGTCCCAGGCGGCACGCGTGCCGCCGTAGATCTCGCTGCAGGGGTAGACGAAGCCTCGGCGCTTGCTCAGGCTGACGATCGTGTCGATCTTGTCGGCGGCCACAGTGCTCTCTTCAGTACGTACGGCACGGTCAGGGCACGGCTGGTTGCTCGTACCCGAATACCCAAGGTTACCGGCCAGACGGGTACGGGGTTCAAATCGATATGGTCCGGCTCCTCCCGACCAGGGCCACCTGCCGTTCACCCGTCCGAGTGATTTGACAATCATTTCCACTGCAGATGAGAATGATTGTCATGATGATCGGACTGCTCAGCCGCCGTACCCGCAGGACCGCCGCCCTGGCCGTCGCCGCCCTCGCCGCCTCCATGGCCCTCACGGCCTGCGGTGGCAGCAGCAGCGCCCAGGGTGCGGACGGCAAGCTGAACGTCGTCGCCTCCTTCTACCCGATGGAGTTCCTGGCCCAGCAGATCGGCAAGGAGCACGTCTCGGTCACCGACCTCACCGCGCCCGGCGTCGAGCCGCACGACCTGGAGCTCACCGCCAAGCAGGTCGCCGGCGTCCAGAAGGCCGACGCGATCCTCTACCTCAAGGGCCTCCAGCCCACCGTCGACCAGGCCGTCGACCAGTCGGCCAGCAAGCACAAGATCGACGCCACCGCGGCCAGCCCGCTGGTCGACCACCACCTCGACGAGGGCACCGCCGAGGGCGACGGCTACAAGCACGAGGGCCCGGCCGGCGACCCGCACATCTGGCTCGACCCGAGCCGCTACGCCGCGATCGCCAAGAGCGTCGGCGACGAGTTCGCCAAGGCCGACCCCGCGCACGCCGCCGACTACCGGAAGAACACCGACGACCTGGTCACCCGGCTCACCGCCCTGGACCAGGAGTTCCGGACCGGGCTGCAGGACGTCAAGACCAAGACCTTCGTCACCAGCCACGCCGCCTTCGGCTACCTCGCCGACCACTACGGCCTCACCCAGGTCGCCATCAACGGCGTCGACCCGGAGTCCGAGCCCACCCCGGCCCGCCTCGCCGAGGTGCAGAAGGCCGCCAAGGACAACGGCGTCACCACGATCTTCTTCGAGACCCTGGTCAGCCCCAAGCTCGCCGACACCGTCGCCAAGGACCTCGGCCTCAAGACCGCGGTGCTGGACCCGCTGGAGGGCGTCAAGGACCCGTCCAAGGACGACTACCTGACCGTCATGAAGCAGAACCTGGCCAACCTCCGGGCCGCCCTCGGCGCCCCCGCCGCGGCCACCCCGGCCCCCACCCCCGCGAGCTGACGGGACGCCCCACCATGACCCACCCGATACCCCCGGCCGTCCGCCTCCGCGACGCCGTCGCCTCGCGCGGCGGCCGGCCGGTGCTGCGCGGCGTCGACCTCACCGTCCGACCCGGCGAGGTCGTCGCCCTGCTCGGCGCCAACGGCTCCGGCAAGTCGACCACCGTCAAGGCCGTGATCGGCTCCGTCCCGCTGGAGCAGGGCACCCTGGAGCTGTTCGGCACCCCGTACGGCTCCTTCCGCGCCTGGCACCGGATCGGGTACGTCCCGCAGCGCACCACCGCCGCCTCCGGCGTCCCCGCCACCGTGCGCGAGGTGGTCTCCACCGGGCGGCTCGCACAGCACCGGCTGCTGCCGTTCCGCCGCCGGGACCGCGCCGCGGTGGACGGCGCGCTGGCCGCCGTCGGCATGCTGGACCGAGCCGGGGACGGCGTCGCCGACCTCTCCGGCGGCCAGCAGCAGCGGGTGCTGATCGCCCGCGCCCTGGTCGGCACCCCCGACCTGCTGATCATGGACGAGCCGATGGCCGGCGTGGACGCCGCCAGCCAGCAGGTGCTCGCCGACACCCTGCGCGCCGAGGTCGGCCGCGGTGCCTCCGTACTCCTCGTCCTGCACGAACTCGGGCCGCTGGAGCCGCTGATCGACCGCGCCGTGGTGCTGCGGGACGGCTGCGTCGCGCACGACGGCCCGCCGGTGCCCAACACCGGCCTGCACGCGCTGCCCGGCCACGACCACGTCCACCCGCACGCCGACCTCACCCCGCCGAGGCTGCTCGCATGACCGAGATGCTCTCCTACGACTTCATGCAGCGCGCCCTGCTGGCCGCCGTGCTGGTCGGGATCACCGCCCCCGCCGTCGGGATCTACCTGGTGCAGCGCCGCCAGGCCCTGATGGGCGACGGCATGGGCCACGTCGCGATGACCGGCGTCGGCCTCGGCTTCATCTTCCAGACCAGCCCGGTCTGGATGGCCGTGCTGGTCTGCGTGCTCGGCGCCGTCACCATGGAGCTGGTCCGCTCGCGCGGCAACCAGCGCGGCGACATCGCCCTGGCGATGCTCTTCTACGGCGGCATGGCCTGCGGCAAGCTGCTCGTCTCGATGTCCGCCCAGGCCGGGGCCGGCTCGCTGGAGAGCTACCTGTGGGGCTCGATCCTCACCGTCGCCCCCGCCGACCTGGCCACCATCGCGGTGCTCGGGGCGGTGGTCATCGCGGTCACCGTCGGCCTGCGCCGCCAGCTCTTCGCGATCTGCCAGGACGAGGACTTCGCCCGGGTCACCGGCGTGCCGGTGCGCACCCTCAACCTGCTGCTCGCGGTGATGGCCGCGGTCACCGTCACGGTCGCCATGCGGGTGGTCGGACTGCTGCTGGTCAGCGCGCTGATGGTGGTCCCGGTGGTCGCCGCCCAGCAGCTGACCCGCTCCTTCGCCGCCACCCAGGCCGCCTCGATCGCGCTCGGCGTGGTGGTCGCGCTGGCCGGCGTCACCGGCTCCTACCAGCTGAACGTGCCCTCCGGACCGGCCATCGTGCTGCTCGCCATCGCGGTGTTCGCGGTGTTCAGCGCGATCGCCGCCCCGCTCGCCCGCCGCCGCCACCGGCGCCGCGGCGACGCCGGGCAGGGGCCCCAGGTCTGCGACGTCCGACTCCCCGGCCAGGACCCGGGAAAGAGTTCCTCCGACGCGACCACTCCGGAGCGGCGGGCCGGGCTGGCACAATGAGGTGCGTGACGCCCACGACCCCAGGAGGACCCACGGTGACCACCGCAGGCCCGTCGCCGCGCGCCCGCTCGACCCGGCAGCGAGCCGCCGTCTCGGCGGCCCTGGACGAGATCGCGGACTTCCGCAGCGCCCAGGAGCTCCACGACCTGCTCAAGCACCGCGGAGACTCCGTCGGTCTGACCACGGTCTACCGCACCCTCCAGTCGCTCGCCGACGCCGGTGAGGTGGACGTGCTGCGCACCGCCGACGGCGAGGCCGTCTACCGCCGGTGCAGCAGCGGGCACCACCACCACCTGGTCTGCCGGCACTGCGGCGCCACCGTCGAGGTCGAAGGCCCCGCGGTCGAGCGCTGGGCCAACTCGGTCGCCGCCGAGCACGGGTTCAGCGACATCGCACACACCCTGGAGATCTTCGGCACCTGCGCGGACTGCGCCAAGAAGGGCTGAACGACCGTCCGTACGGGGGCAGCCCGCGCGGACGACGGCCGAAGGGCCCGCAGGAACGGTTCGTTCCGCGGGCCCTTCGGCACGTGCACGCCAGTCGGTATCAGCGCCGGTCGGTGCCAGCGCCGGTCGGCGTCAGCGCTGGGCGGGCAGCTCCAGCGGCGAGGGCAGCTCGTTCGGGATCGCCCCGCCGAAGCGGCGGTCGCGCATCGCGAACTGCTCGCAGGCGCGCCACAGGTCGCGGCGGTCGAAGTCCGGCCAGAGCACGTCCTGGAACACGAACTCGGCGTACGCGGACTGCCAGAGCAGGAAGTTGGAGGTGCGCTGCTCGCCGCTGGGGCGCAGGAAGAGGTCCACGTCCGGCATGTCCGGGTGGTACATGTACTTGGCGAGGGTCTTCTCGTTGACCTTCTTCGGGTCCAGCCGGCCGGCCGCCACGTCCAGCGCAATCGCCTGCGCGGCGTCGGCGAGTTCGGCCCGGCCGCCGTAGTTGACGCACATGTAGAGCGTCACGGCGTCGTTGCCCTTGGTCTGCTCCTCGGCGACCTGGAGCTCCTGGACGACGCTCTTCCACAGCTTGGGCATCCGGCCGGCCCAGCGGATCCGCACGCCCATCGCGTCCATCTCGTCGCGGCGGCGGCGGATGACGTCCCGGTTGAAGTTCATCAGGAACTTCACCTCGTCGGGCGAGCGCTTCCAGTTCTCGGTGGAGAACGCGTACAGCGAGATGTTCTTGACGCCGAGCTCGATCGCGCCCTTGAGCACGTCCAGCACGACGGACTCGCCGATCTTGTGGCCCTCGGTGCGGGGCAGCCCGCGCTCCTTGGCCCAACGGCCGTTGCCGTCCATCACGATGGCGACGTGGTCCGGGACCAGCTCGCCGGGGAGCTTCGGGGGCCTGGCGCCGCTGGGGTGCGGGGTCGGGGGTTCGTAGACCCGCTGCTTGCCACCGCCGAAGAGCCGTCGCGCTGCCATGTGCTCACTTCTCCACGTATCTCATCGAGCGGATGCCCCGCTCCAGGTGCCACTGCAGATAGGCCGCGACCAGGCCGCTGCCCTCCCGCCAGTACCGTGGCTCGCAGGCGTCGGCCGTCCGCCAGTCCCCTGACAGCAGCGCCCCGAGCAGTACCAGTGTCTCAGGGGAGGGTACGGCACATCCGGGCACTCGGCAGTCCGCGCAGAGCACCCCCCCTGCGGGGAGGGAGAAGAAACGGTTCGGCCCGTCCAGGCCGCACTTGGCGCAGTCGGTGAAGCTCGCGCCGTACCCGTTCACCGCGAGCGAGCGCAGCAGGAAGGCGTCCAGCACCAGGTGCGACTCGTGCGTCCCGGCCGCCAGCGTGCGCAGCCCGCCCACCAGCAGCAGGTACTGCTGGACGGCCGGCTCGCCCTCGTTCTCGGCGAAGCGCTCGGCCGTCTCCAGCATCGCCGTGCCGGCGGTGTAGCGGCCGTAGTCGGTGACGATCGATCCGCCGTACGGGGCGATGGTCTCCACCTGGGTGCACAGCGGCAGCCCGCGCCCGATCAGCTCGCTCCCCCGGCTGAAGAACTGCACGTCCACGTGCGAGAACGGCTCCAGCCGGGCGCCGAACTTGGACTTGGTCTTGCGCACCCCGCGCGCCACCGCCCGCACCTTGCCGTGGTGGCGGGTCAGCAGGGTGATGATCCGATCGGCCTCGCCGAGCTTCTGCGCCCGCAACACGACGCCGTCGTCCCGGAAAAGGCTCATGCCCCCCATTGTCCCCCAGGGCACGGACAGCCGTGGACAGCCGTGTTGCCCGCACCGGGGACCGTGGGGGAGGACCACTGCGGTGCGGGTCACGGCGGGCCCGGAGGGTGGGGGCACCTCCCGGCCGAAGGCCGGGGGCGAGCGGGCCCGTTTGTGGGGGATACGGAAGGTCCGGAGGGACGGGGGCCGAGGCCCTACAGGTTCTCGTACGGTGCCCGGGTCGCCGCCTCCAGCAGCGCCGGCACCTGGCTCTGCGGCAGGTCCAGGCAGCTGCCGACGGCGGCCAGCGCCTCGCGCTCCTGCGGCAGGTAGCGCCCGTCCGCCAGGGCGATCGCGGCGCCCAGCAGCAGCAGCCGCTCCCGGCCCTGCTGGGCCAGGTGCGGGGCGAGCGGTTCGAGCACCGCGTGCAGTTCCACGGCCAGGCCGCCGGACATCCCGTGGGCGTCGTGGAGTTCGCCGCCGAGCCCGGAGAGCGCGGCGAGCGCGGCCAGCACCTGGGCCTCGCCGCAGTCCTCGAACCCGGCCTCGCGCACCGCCGTGCAGGCCGCCTCGCGGGCCGCCCGGTGGGCGGTGCCGCCGGCCGCGAGCAGGGCCAGCGCGATGGTGTACTGGGCGTCCCGCAGCATCGCGCCGAGGCGCACGCTGGTGGGCTGCTCCAGGGACTCGACGCCGTAGCGCCCGTGGCAGCTGGTGCACTGCACGCTGCCGATCACCGGCCCGAGCGGCGCGACCGGCGTCCCCAGCAGGCGCAGCCAGCGCCGGCCGTGCTGCCGGCGGTAGTTGCGGTCCCCGCCGCAGCCCGGGCAGAAGAAATCACCGAGAACATCGGTCCGCCACCTCGGGCGGACACCCCACAACCTGGTCACGGCGCCACTCCCCAGACATGGCAGGCGGCCTGCACAACTATGGACAGGTCACGCGACCGGACACCGAGGCCGTCCCACCGACCCGGCTTGCCGGTGGATCGATGTTGCCACGGTTACCGGCACGTGTCAGTACCTCGAACGGCTTCCGATCCGAAAAAATGTGGCGCAGGCCACAGCCCGCCGGAACGCCCGGCGGACACGGCGAAGGGCCGCCCCGCGGGACGGCCCTTCGCGTACCACCCTGGGGCGTGTCTGACAATTCCCGCCGGGCGCGCGACGCCGGGGCACGCACCTCGCCGCGTTGTCGTCAGTCGCCGATGCTCCGCATGGACTCCCTCCTCCGCCTTGCGATGCACGCACCCCAACGCCGCACGCTGATCCGACGCGAATTGTCAGACACGCCCTAGGGAGTTAACCCCGCTGCGAGCGGTTGACGGCACTGATCATCGCCTTGAGCGAGGCCAGCACGGTGTTGCCGTCGATGCCCACGCCCCACAGCACCTTGCCGTCCACCGCGCACTCCACGTACGCGGCCGCCTGGGCGTCGCCGCCCTCGCTCAGCGCGTGCTCGGCGTAGTCCAGCACCCGTACGTCCACGCCGATCCGGGCCAGCGCGTCCGCGAAGGCCGAGACCGGGCCGTTGCCGGTGCCGGACAGGGTCACCGGCACACCGTCCACCACGGCCTCGGCGGTCAGCGCGTCCCGGCCGTCCTCGGTGGTCAGGGTGCGCGAACCCGCCAGCGACAGCCGGCCCCACGGGTTGCCGGTGGTCGGCAGGTACTCGTCCTCGAAGACCCGCCAGATCTCCGCCGGGCTGACCTCGCCGCCCTCGGCGTCGGTCTTGGCCTGGATGATCCGGGAGAACTCGATCTGCATCCGGCGCGGCAGGTCCAGCTTGTGGTCGTTCTTGAGGACGTACGCCACCCCGCCCTTGCCGGACTGGCTGTTGACCCGGATGACCGCCTCGTAGGTGCGGCCGACGTCCTTCGGGTCGATCGGCAGGTACGGCACGCCCCAGGTGTGCTCCGCCACCGGCACCCCGGCCGCCTTCGCGTCCGCCTCCAGGGCGTCGAAGCCCTTCTTGATGGCGTCCTGGTGCGAGCCGGAGAAGGAGGTGTACACCAGGTCCCCGGCGTACGGGTGGCGCGGGTGCACCTCCATCTGGTTGCAGTACTCGGCGGTGCGGCGCACCTCGTCGATGTCGGAGAAGTCGATCTGCGGGTCGATGCCCTGCGAGAACAGGTTCATCCCCAGCGTCACCAGGTCGACGTTGCCGGTCCGCTCGCCCTGCCCGAACAGGCAGCCCTCGATCCGGTCCGCGCCCGCCATGTAGGCCAGCTCGGCCGAGGCCACGGCGGTGCCGCGGTCGTTGTGGGGGTGCACCGACAGGCAGACGAACTCGCGGCGCGACAGGTTGCGCGACATCCACTCGAACTGGTCGGCCTGGACGTTCGGGGTGGCCCGCTCGACGGTGGCCGGCAGGTTCAGGATGATCTCGCGGCCCTCGCCGGGCTGCCAGACGTCCATCACCGCCTCGCAGACCTCCAGCGCGAAGTCCAGCTCGGTGTCCACGAAGATCTCCGGCGAGTACTGGTAGCCGAAGACGGTGTCGTCGCCCAGCAGCTTCTCCGCGTACTCCATCACCAGCCGGGTCCCGTCCACCGCGATCGCCTTGGTGGCCGCCTCGTCGTTGCGGAACACCACCCGGCGGAACAGCGGCGCGGTCGCGTTGTACAGGTGGACGGTCGCCCGCGGGGCGCCGACCAGCGACTCGACGGTCTTCTCGATCAGCTCTTCGCGGGCCTGGGTCAGCACCGAGATGGTGACGTCCTCCGGGATCGCCCCCTCCTCGATCAGCGACCGCACGAAGGCGTGGTCGGTGGCGCCGGAGGACGGGAAGCCGACCTCGATCTCCTTGTAGCCCATGGCCACCAGCAGGTCGAACATCTTCCGCTTGCGGGCCGGGGACATCGGGTCGATCAGCGCCTGGTTGCCGTCCCGCAGGTCGGTGGAGAGCCAGCGCGGCGCCTTGGTGATCACCTGGTCCGGCCAGGTGCGGTCCGGCAGGTCGACGGTGCCGAACGGCAGGTAGCGCCCGTAGCGCATGCCCGAGGGCCGCTGGCGTACGGAGGCGGCGGTGATCGGGGTCGGCCGGTCGACGAAGGCGCGAGCGGCGGGGACGGACGCGGCGGAGGTCTGCTCGGTCATGGAGGGGACTCTCGGCTTCCTGTGGATGCGTGATGCGGGCGGTCGGGAGGGATCGACACCGACTGGCCGGCCGCTGCTGCGCCGCGCGACGCGCCCTCGCGTCGCCGTTTCCGCGCACAGCTCGTTCCCCGCGGCGAGGGAGCCGGCCCGGTGGACTACAGGCCCTCGACGCGGCAGCTAAGAAGAAGCAGCCCGTTGCGCATGATGTGGCCCAGCGTAACCCAGGCCCGCGCGCCCCCGAAGTGATCCGGGCTACCGTTCCACCCCTTGAGACGTGGACCGGTCCTGCCGCAGGTGGTGACATTCGGTCATCGAGGCCTCACCCTGGGCCGCATGACTGCAGGAGTCCCGCGCTGCGCGATCGTCCCGCCGTACGTCCTGGACCGCCTCGCCGAGGCCGGTCACCAGCCCGCCGTCCACTCCCTCGCCCTGGACGCCGCGCACCGCGCGGCCCGCCTCGCCGCTCCCCTGCCGACCGCCGGCGCCCCCGGCCTCAGCCGGCTGATCCACGACGCCGGGCACGGCCAGCGGCTGCCCGGGCGCACCGTCCGCACCGAGGGCCAGGCCCCGGTCGCCGACACCTCCGTCAACCACGCCTACGACGGCCTGGGCGCCACCTTCGCGCTCTACTCCGAGGTCTTCGGCCGCGACTCGATCGACGGCCGGGGCCTGCGGATGGACGCCAGCGTCCACTACGGCCGCAACTACGACAACGCCTTCTGGAACGGCCGGCAGATGGTCTTCGGCGACGGCGACGGCCAGATCTTCGGCGACTTCACCGCCTGCATCGACGTCATCGGCCACGAACTCACCCACGGCGTCACCCAGTTCACCGCCGGACTGGAGTACCAGGACCAGCCCGGCGCGCTCAACGAGTCGGTCTCCGACGTCTTCGGCTCGCTGGTCAAGCAGTACGCCCTGCACCAGGACGCCGCCTCCGCCGACTGGTTGATCGGCGCCGGGCTGCTCGCCCCCGGCATCCAGGGCGTGGCGCTGCGCTCGATGAAGGCCCCCGGCACCGCCTACGACGACCCCCAGCTCGGCAAGGACCCGCAGCCCGCCCACATGCGGGACTACGTGAACACCGCCGAGGACAACGGCGGGGTGCACATCAACTCCGGCATCCCCAACCACGCGTTCTACCTGCTGGCCACCGCCCTCGGCGGATCGTCCTGGGAGCAGGCCGGGCGGATCTGGTACGACGCCCTGACCGGCGGCACGCTGACCGCCACCGCCGACTTCACCGCCTTCGCCCGGGCCACCGTGGCCGCCGCCAAGGCCCGTTACCCCGACAAGCCCCCGATCGCCGACACCGTGACGGCCTCCTGGGCCCAGGTCGGCGTCAGCCCAGGGTGACCGCGGACGACCGGTTCACCGCCGGTCCGGACCGGTTCGGGACCGGTCCGGGACCGGTTTCGAGGTCACGGTCGGGGAAAAGAGCCGCAAAAGCCTTCCCTGCGTAGCACCATGGACACCATGCGCATCCAGGTCACCCGGACCGGCGGGCTCGCCGGAATCCTCCGTCACGCGGAGCTCGACACCGTCGACCGCACGGACGCCCCGCACGTCCACGCGCTCGCCCGCGAGGCCGTCGCGGGCGGGCTGCGCGCGCCCTCGTACGGGGTGCCGGACGGCTTCCACTACGAGATCACCGTCGACGGGCGGACGGTGTACTGCGCCGACCCCAAACTCACCGACTCGCAGCGGGAGCTGGTCTCGCTGGTGCTCCGCGAGGGGGCGTAGTCCCCTCACGCAGGCCCGGTGCGGCACGGGTCCGGTGCGACACGGGCCCGCCCGACGCGCGCGCACGGCGTCCGGACGGGCCCGGGGCGGCTCGCCGCCCTTCGCCGTACTCCCCCGGTCAGAAGCCCAGCTTGCGCAGCTGCTTGGGGTCGCGCTGCCAGTCCTTGGCCACCTTGACGTGCAGGTCCAGGTAGACCGGCGTGCCGAGCAGCGCCTCGATGTGCTTGCGGGCGGTGGTGCCGACGTGCTTGAGCCGCGCGCCCTTGGCGCCGATCACGATCGCCTTCTGGCTCTGCCGCTCGATGTAGACGTTGGCGTGGATGTCGAGCAGCGGGCGGTCCGCCGGGCGGCCCTCGCGCGGCAGCATCTCCTCGACCACGACGGCCAGCGAGTGCGGCAGTTCGTCCCGCACGCCCTCCAGGGCGGCCTCGCGGATCAGCTCGGCGACCATGATCTGCTCGGGCTCGTCGGTGAGGTCGCCCTCCGGGTAGAGCTGGTCGCCCTCGGGCAGCAGCTTGGTGAGGAGGTCGGCGACCAGTTCGACCTGCTTGTCGCCGACCGCGGAGACCGGGATGATCTCGGCCCACTCGAAGCCCAGCTCGATGCCGAGCTGGTGGATGGCGATCAGCTGCTCGGCCAGGCGCTTGGAGTCGACCAGGTCGGTCTTGGTGACGATGGCGACCTTGGGGGTCTTCTTGATCCCGGCGATCTCCTTGGCGATGAACTTGTCGCCGGGGCCGATCTTCTGGTCGGCGGGCAGGCAGAAACCGATCACGTCGACCTCGGCCCAGGTGGTGCGGACCAGGTCGTTGAGGCGCTCGCCGAGGAGGGTGCGGGGCTTGTGCAGGCCGGGGGTGTCGACCAGCACGAGCTGGGCGTCCGGGCGGTGCACGATGCCGCGCACGGTGTGCCGGGTGGTCTGCGGGCGGTCGGAGGTGATCGCGACCTTCGTCCCCACCAGGGCGTTGGTCAGGGTCGACTTGCCCGCGTTGGGACGGCCGACGAAGCACGCGAACCCGGAGCGGTACGAGGAGGAAGGGGCATTCATGGGCCCCATTCTCCCTGATCAACGGAGCCCCGCCGTCCGGGGCCGGTCCGTCGGGGACGGTCAGCCCTTGCCGCCGCCCCGTCCGACCAGCGAGAACACCACCAGCAGCAGCAGGAAGGCGAGTGAGCCCCAGAGCCAGTAGACCGTGCCGGTCTCCTGCCACTTGCCCATGCCCATCACGAACAGCACCAGCCCGGCGACGAACGCCAACGCCCCCATGCCCCAGCCCCTCACCGAGTCCACCCCTCCGGTGAGATTATCTGCTGAATACAGGGGCGCGGCCCGTCGCACCTGCCCCGACGGGCCGCCGGAGGCCGCTCAGCGGGCCTCGGCCGCCACCCGCAGTGTCCCGTCCGGCCCGGCCAGCAGCACCGGCGTACCGGCCCCGCCCAGGTCCCGCACGGCCGCCAGGTCGGCCTCGGCGGGCTGCTCGGCCTCGCTCACCACGGCGGCGGCCTCCAGCGACTTCGCACCGCTGGCCACCGCCATCGCCACCGCCGTCTGCAGCGCGCTCAGCCGCAGCGACTCCAGCGCGACCGTGCCGGCCACGTAGGTGCGGCCGGTCTCGTCACGCACCGCGGCCCCCTCGGCCACGCCGTTGCGGGCGCGGGCCGAGCGGGCCAGGGTGATGATCTTCTTGTCCTCGGGGTCGAGTTCGACGATGTCACTCATGCCGCCGAGCATAGGCGGCCGCTCCCCCGCCCGGGCGGGCGAGTCACCGTCACACCTCAGTGGCCGACCGGGTGGGTGCGGCCGGGGTTGGGGTTGAGCACCTTGACGAGGGTCTTCGCGGCGCCGGACGGCAGCGGCTCCTCGTGCGAGGCCCGCTCGCGCCAGAACGGGTTGTCGTGCGGCAGGTGGCTGCTCACCCGGCCGTACATCCCGAAGGTGGTCACGACGACCCCGAAGACGAACGCGAACAGCACGTTCGACATCCGGAAGTTGAGGATGTTCGCGTCCGGCCGGCCGAGCACCGTCAGCCCGTAGAAGCCGGACAGGACGAACAGCACGCCGACCACCATGTTGAGGTTGGACGCGAAGTTCCCGCCGATCACCGCTCCGGCCAGCAGGACCGCCCCCGCCACGATGGACAGGATGCTCAGCGCCCCGTTCGTCGACAGCCCGGCGATCCGGTCACCGTGGGTGGCCAGGAAGCCGGGATGGTCGGTCAGCCCCAGGATCCCGAACACGATCAGGAAGATCCCCCCGAGCCCCGCCCCGACCCGCCACACCAGGGCGAGCCGTCGATCGACGGTCGGCAGTTCGTCTTGCAGCTTCATGGCGACCTCCAGAGCTCGGCCCCGACCGGAAAACACGGCCGGAGGGCACGGCTAGCTGTAGGGATGGCTCCCCTGCATGTGCGGCGTCTCGTGCATGTAGAGCGAGCCGCACTGCTGGCAGCAGCGCAGCCCGGTGCCCCACTCCTGCTCGGGCCGGGTCTCGGCGTCGGCGGGCATGGTCCGGCCGCAGAGCGCGGTCGACGGGTCCTCGTCCCGCACCACGTGCCAGGACTTGACTCCGCCGGCCGCCCCCTGCGGGCCGTACTCCGCGCGAAGTTTGTGCGTCATGCCCTCCATGGTCGCGCGGCGACCGCCCACCCGCTACTCGCCCGCGGCCCGCACCGTCTCCGACCCGCGCACCGGCGAGGCGACCATCGAACCGATCCGGTTGCGGCGCCCGGCCGAGGACTCGGCGGTCAGCAGGATGCCGGTCAGGCCGTCCGCGGCCGGCTCGGGCAGCGGGATCTCGCAGGCCGAGCCGGGGATCGGCACCCGGCCCAGGTGCTTGGCCAGCAGGCCGCCGACGGTCTCGACGTCCTCGTCCTCCAGCTCGATCCCGAACAGCTCGCCCAGGTCCTCCACCAGCAGCCGGGCGGTGATCCGGTACGAGCCGTCGCCGAGGTCCTCGACCGGCGCGATCTCCCGGTCGTACTCGTCGGTGATCTCGCCGACGATCTCCTCCAGGACGTCCTCGATGGTGACCAGGCCCGCCGTGCCGCCGTACTCGTCGATCACGATCGCGACGTGCGAGCGGCGCTGCTGCATCTCCCGCAGCAGGTCGCCGGCCGGCTTGGAGTCCGGGACGAACACGGCCGGGCGCATCACCGCGCCGACCTCCTCGGCCTCCGCCTCCCGGTTGATGTGGGTGCGGCGCACCAGGTCCTTGAGGTAGACGATGCCGACCACGTCGTCCTCGTTGTCGCCGACCACCGGGATCCGCGAGAAGCCCGAGCGCAGCGCCAGGGTGAGCGCCTGCCGGACGGTCTTGTGCCGCTCGATCATCACCAGGTCGGTGCGCGGCACCATCACCTCGCGCACGATGGTGTCGCCCAGTTCGAAGACCGAGTGCACCATCCGGCGCTCCTCGTCCTCGATCAGGTCGTCCTTCTCGGCGAGGTCGACCAGCGCCCGCAGCTCGGCCTCGGAGGCGAACGGCCCCTCCCGGTACCCCTTGCCCGGGGTCAGCGCGTTGCCCAGCAGGATCAGCAGCCGCGGGATGGGACCGAGCACCGCGGCCAGCGGCAGCAGCACGAAGGAGGCCGCGGTCGCGGTGGAGATCGGGTGCTGGCGCCCGATCGTGCGCGGCGAGACGCCCACCGCGACGAAGGACACCAGCACCATCACGCCGAAGGCCAGCAGCACGGCCTGCCAGGTCGGGTGGATGTTGCGCACGCACACCGCGGTGACCAGCACCGCGGCCGCCATCTCGCTGGCCACCCGGATCAGGGTGGCCAGGTTGAGGTAGCGGAACGGGTCGGAGGCGACGGCCAGCAGCCGCGCGGAGCCGCGCCGGCCGTTGCGCACGGCCTCCTCGGCCCGGAACCGGGAGACCCGGGAGACGCCCGCCTCGGCGCACGCGGCCAGCCAGCCCAGCACGACCAGGGCCACGGCACCGAGGATGAAGCTCGTACTCTCACCACTCACGGGAGTTCGGGCCCCGCGCTCAGTGGGTGGTGGGAGCCGGGGAGATGCCGCCGAGGCCCCGGCCCGCCCGCCAGTCGTCCAGGATCCGCTTCTGGAGGGCGAACATCTCTTCCTCCTCCTCCGGCTCCTCGTGGTCGTAGCCGAGGACGTGCAGCACGCCGTGGACGGTGAGCAGTTGGAGCTCCTCGTCCATCGAGTGCTTGGAGGGGGCCGCCTTGCCCTGCTGCTCGGCGACCTCGGGGCAGAGCACGATGTCGCCGAGCAGGCCCTGCGGCAGCTCCTCGCCCTCCTTGCCGGGACGCAGCTCGTCCATCGGGAACGACATCACGTCGGTCGGTCCGGGCAGGTCCATCCACTGGATGTGCAGCTCCTCCATCGCCGCACCGTCCACCAGGATCACGGACAGTTCGGACTGCGGGTGGATCCGCATCTTGTCCAGGGCGAAGCGGGCGACGTCGAGGATGGCTTCCTCGTCGGCGTCCCAACCGGACTCGTTGGCGATGTCGATCGACATGACGGGCTGTGTGCTCAGCTTTCGGTGCGATGGGACTGTCGGGGTGCGCGCGCCGCGGCGGTCTTGCCGGGGCGCCGCTGGGCGGGCTTGCGGGCGGCCGGGGAGTTCTCCTCGGCCTCCTGCAGCGCGTCCCAGCGCTCGTAGGCGTCCACGATCCGGCCGACCAGCTTGTGGCGGACCACGTCGGTGCTGGTGAGGACGGAGAAGTGGATGTCCGGGACGTCGGCCAGGATCTCCTGGACGACCTTGAGCCCGCTGCGGGTGCCGCCCGGGAGGTCGATCTGGCTGGTGTCGCCGGTGACCACCACCCGGGAGTTGAACCCGAGGCGGGTGAGGAACATCTTCATCTGCTCGGGCGAGGTGTTCTGGGCCTCGTCCAGGATGATGAAGGCGTCATTCAGGGTACGTCCGCGCATGTATGCGAGCGGGGCGACCTCGATGGTGCCGGCCGCCATCAGGCGCGGGATGGAGTCCGGGTCCATCATGTCGTGCAGCGCGTCGTACAGCGGGCGCAGGTAGGGGTCGATCTTCTCGTAGAGGGTGCCGGGCAGGAAGCCCAGCCGCTCGCCCGCCTCGACCGCCGGGCGGGTCAGGATGATCCGGTTGACCTCCTTGGCCTGGAGGGCCTGGACGGCCTTGGCCATCGCCAGGTAGGTCTTGCCGGTGCCGGCCGGGCCGAGGCCGAAGACGATCGTGTGCTTGTCGATCGCGTCGACGTAGCGCTGCTGGTTGAGCGTCTTGGGGCGGATCGTGCGACCGCGGTTGGACAGGATGTTCGCCGTGAACACCTGGGACGGCGCCGGGCTGTCCGGGTCCTCCTCGCGGAGCATGGCGATGGAGCGCTCCACGGAGTCCTCCGTCAGGGGCTGGCCGGTGCGCAGCACCAGCATCATCTCGTTGAACAGCTTCTGCACGAGGGCGACCTCGGCGCGCTCCCCGGTGGCGGTCACCTCGTTGCCGCGGACGTGGATGTCGGCGGCGGGGAACCCCTGCTCGATCACGCGCAGCAGCGAGTCCGCCGTGCCGAGCAGGGTGACCATCGGATGCTTCTCGGGGATGACGATCCGGGCGCTCACCCGGCCGTCGTCGGTCGGTTCGGGGCGCGACTGTCCGTCGGTACGGGTCTGCGATGTGTCACTCATGGGTCGGCGCTGGGCCTGCCTCATCCCATCCGTGGTCTCGTGTGCCGCTCGGTCTCTCCGGGGCACCAGGGTACGCCGCGAGCGTGATCGCCGCGGCGGGCGGCGGGGCCGCACCCGACGATGCTGCGGCAGATCGCGGGGCGGCGCGAGCCCTTTTCGCGGGGAGCCCGCGCGGCGTCCACCGCCGGCGCCGCGCCGTTCACGGGTGACGGCGGGCGGGGACGGGCACCCGGGCGAGGTCCTCGGCGAGCACCAGCTCCCCGTCGAAGTGCTTGCGGGCGTCGGCCAGGTGCTGGCCCAGGTCCGGGTAGCGCTGGGAGAAGTGGGTCAGCACCAGGGTCCGTACCCCGGCCTCGGCGGCGACCTTGGCGGCCTGGCCGGCGGTGAGGTGGCCGTGGTCCTCGGCGAGGCGGGCGTCGGCGTCGGTGAAGGTCGCCTCGACCACCAACAGGTCGGCCCCCTCGGCCAGTCGGTGCACCCCCTCGCAGAGCCGGGTGTCCATCACGAAGGCGAAGCGCTGGCCCCGCCGGTGCTCGCTGACCTCGTCCAGGGTGACGGTGCGGCCGTCCACCTCGACCGCGCCCTCGTGCTGGAGCCGGCCCACGGCCGGGCCGCGCACGCCGGCCGCGGCGAGCCGCTCGGGCACCAGCCGGCGGCCGTCCGGCTCGGACAGCCGGTAGCCGAAGGACTCCACCGGGTGGTCCAGCCGGACGGCGTCCAGCGCGAAGCGGGCGCCGGGCGCGGGCAACGGGCCGGGTTCGTCGATCGGCCGCGGCCGCAGCACGGCGGTCTCGTGGTACGCGGTGGCGTGCCGCAGCCGCTCGAAGTAGACCTCCCCGGAGGCCGGGAAGTAGACGTCCACCGGGTGCGGGACCCGGTCAAGGTTGATCCGCTGGATCACCCCGGCGAGGCCCAGGCAGTGGTCGCCGTGGAAGTGGGTCACCGCGATCCGGGTGATCTGGGTGGCCGAGACCCCGGCGTGCAGCATCTGGCGCTGGGTGCCCTCGCCCGGGTCGAACAGCAGGCCCTCGCCGTCCCAGCGGAGCAGGTAGCCGTTGTGGTTGCGGTGCCGGGTGGGCACCTGGCTGGCGGTGCCGAGGACGACGAGTTCGCGCTGGGACACCTGGGATCAGACCATGCTCTCGTTCATCGGCATCCCGCCGAGCACGTGCACGTGGGCGTGGAACACGGTCTGCCCGGCGCCCGCACCGGTGTTGAAGATCAGCCGGTAGTCCTCAATGCCCTCGTCCCGCGCCACCGCGCCCGCCTCGGCCAGCAGTTCGCCGGCGATGTCGGGCTCGGCGGCGCCCAGCGCCGCGGCGTTCGGGTAGTGGACGTGCGGGATCACCAGGACGTGCACGGGGGCCTTGGGGGCGATGTCGCGGAAGGCGAGGACGCGCTCGGTCTTGCGCAGCACGGTCGCCGGGATCTCGCCCGACACGATCTTGCAGAACACACAGTCGGACTGCGGCTCGCCGGCCATCGGAATCTCCTCGGTTCGGTCGTCGATCACGTTGCACGGGCCGTACGGGCGCAGCCTAGCCGAGCCGCCCGACCGCCTGCCGGTACTCCCTCAGGTGCTTCCAGCGCACCGAGCGCATGCCGACCACGTCCCCCTCCTCGAGGTCGAAGTCCTCGGACAGGAAGGCCACCGCCAGGAAGACGAAGCCGAGCAGCCAGCGCCTGGTCAGCCGCCAGGTGTTGGGGCGCATCACCCGCTTGCGGCGCACCACCCGCATCGCCAGGATCCCCTTGCCCACGCTGAAACCGGTCAGCCGGGCGAGCACCACCTGGTTGAGGAACGAGGCGAGCAGGCCGACGCCCAGGAAGGCCGCCCAGAACTGCACCACCGTGCCGCTCGCGTGCTGGGCGGCGTGGCCGGCCGCGGCCGCGACCGGCTTGGTGCGGCCCGCGGCCTCGTCGGAGGCGACGGCGGCGGAGAAACCGAGGCTCAGTGCGAGGGCGAAGTCCAGCACGATCGCCAGGAAGCGCCGGAAGCCGCCCGCCTCCGGGGGGCACGGCGGCAGCGCGGGCTGCGGCTGCTGGTGGTTCTGCTGCTGCGGGTAGGGCTGCTGCTGCGCCTGCGGGTACGGGGCCTGCCCGTACGGCGGTTGGGCCTGCGGGTACGGCTGGGGCTGCCCGTACGGCTGGGGCTGCTGCGGGTACGGCTGCGGGGGCTGCCCGTACGGACCCTGGCCGTACGGGTTCGGCCCCGGGCCGCTCTGCGGGTACTGCTGCTGCGGGTACTGCTGGTTCTGCGGGTACTGCGGCGGCGGATAGCCCTGCGCCATGGTGTGCTCCCCCGTGAGCCGTCGACCAGATCACGATCGTGATCAAGAACAGCCCCGCATCCTACCCACGCCCCGGCACGGGAGCCCGGCCGCGCCGGACCCCCGCGCCCCGAAGGGCCCCGCGCCGGCTACCCCCAGGGCAGTGGCGGCGCCGTGCGGGCCGGGGTGGCGGCCAGGGTGTCGAGGGCGATCCGCACCGCCTCGGCCAGCTGCGGGTCCTCGCCGGCCGCCCAGTGGTGCGGGGCGAACGGCACCTCGACGTCCGGGTCGACGCCGTGGTTCTCCAGGCCCCAGCCGTAGTTCTCCATCCACATCGCGTACTTGGGCTGGGTGACCAGGGTGCCGTCGACCAGCTGGTACCGGCTGTCGATGCCGATCACCCCGCCCCAGGTCCGGGTGCCGACCACCGGGCCGATGCCGAGCGCCTGGATGGCGGCGTTGACGATGTCGCCGTCCGAGCCGGACAGTTCGTTGGCGATCGCGACCACCGGCCCGCGCGGGGCGTCCATCGGGTAGGGCACCCGGCCCTCGGTGTCCCGGATCGCGTACCAGCCGACGATCCGCCGGGCCAGCTTCTCTATCACCAGCTGCGAGGTGTGGCCGCCGCGGTTCTCCCGGACGTCCACGATCAGGCCCTCCTTGGCCATCTCGGTGGAGAGGTCTCGGTGCAGCTGCGCCCAGCCGGCCGTCTGCATGTCGGGGATGTGCAGGTAGCCGAGCCGGCCGCCGGACAGCTCCCGCGTCTTCGCCCGCCGGCCGGCCACCCAGTCGTGGTAGCGCAGCGCCTCCTCGTCGGCGAGCGGGACGACCACGGGGTGGCGCCGGTCGGTGCCGTCCTTTCCGGCCACGGTCAGCTCGACCGGCTGCCCGGCGGTGCCCGCCAGCAGCGGGGCCGGGCCGGTGACCGGGTCGACCGGGCGGCCGTTGACGGCGAGCACGGCGTCGCCCGGGCGGACCGCCGCGCCGGGCGCGGCCAGCGGCGAGCGGGCCCGGGGGTCGGAGGACTCGCCGGGCAGGATCCGGCCGATCCGCCACTGCTCGCCGTCCCGGACCAGGTCGGCGCCGAGCAGGCCCTGGCGCCGGGCGGGTTCGGTGTAGCGGCCGTACGGGACGACGTAGGCGTGCGAGGTGCCGAGTTCGCCGTTCACCTCCCAGAGCAGGTCGACCAGTTCGTCGTGCGAGCCGACCCGCTCGACCAGCGGCCGGTAGCGCTCCAGGATCCCGGCCCAGTCGACGCCGCCGAGGTCGGGGCGCCAGAAGTTGTCCCGCATCAGCCGGCCGTTCTCGGCGTACATCTGCCGCCACTCGGCGGCCGGGTCGACGGTCACCCGCAGCCGGGTGAGGTCGACGGCGGTCTCGTCGTCCTCGCCGCCGGCCTTGCGGTCGGCCGGGACGATCCGCAGCTCGCCTCCGTCCAGCACGGCCAGCCGGGTGCCGTCCCCGCTGACCGAGAACCCGTCGACGCCGTGCACCAGTTGCTCGACCCGGCGCTTCCTGAGGTCGAAGCGCTCCAGCACCGGGCGGGGCCGGTCGTCGTCCAACGAGGCCGCCTCGTCGCCGAGTTCGCCGAGCAGCGGCGCCCTGGTCCACAGCACCCCGTCCTTGGCGGCGCGCAGCGCGTGGAAGCGGCCGCCCTCGACCGGGAAGGGGACGATCCGGTCGGCGATGCCGTCCAGGTCCACCCGGACGGCCGGCACCGCCCCGCCCGCGGCCTCCTCGCCGTCCGCCGTGCGGGCCCCGGGCTCGTCCTCCTCCCCGCCGGGCGCCCGCCCGGACCGCTGCGGGCCGAACGGGGACGGCGTCTCGGCGGCGAGCGTCACCAGGTAGGGGCGGCAGCCGTTCGGGAAGGACAGGCCGAAGGCGTGGGCGTCGTAGACCGGGTCGAAGCTGCGCACCGACAGGAAGGCCAGGTAGCGGCCGTCCGCGGTGAAGGCGGGCGAGGTGTCCAGGAAGCGCTGCGAGGTGACCTCCCCGACGGTGCGGGTGGCCAGGTCGGCCAGCACGATCTGGCGCAGCGAGTAGGGGCCCATCCGGTGCACCGGGCGCGACCAGGCCAGCCAGGCCGAGTCCGGGCTGAACACCAGTCCGCTGACCTCGCCGTCGGTGCTGCGCTCCAGCTCGTGCACGGCGCCGTCGGCCAGGCCGACCACCAGCACCCGGCCGTCGTGCACGCCGACCGCAGCCCGCCTGCCGTCCGGGGAGACCACCAGCGAGTTGACCCGGCCCAGTCGCCCGGCGGCCAGCCGGCGCCGCTCGGGGTCGTGCACGGCGGGGGCGTACTCCAGGGCGTCCTCGCCCTCGGCGTCGGACACCCAGAGCACGCCCTGGGCGCCGTCCTCGCCCGGCACCACCCGGGCCAGCCGGGCGCGCACGCCCGGGGTCTCGTCCAGCACCCGGGCCGGGCCCTCGCGGTGGGTCAGCCAGTGCACGCTGCCGCGCACCACCACGGCGCCGGCCCGGCCGGTGCGGTCCGGGGCGACGGACTCCAGCCAGTGCGCGGCGTGCACCGGGTGGGGGCGGCGGCGGGCCCGCGAGCCGGCCGGACGGACGTCCAGCCGGCGCGGGGTGGCGGTCTCCAGGTCGTCCAGCAGCCACAGGTCGCCGGCCCGGTGGAAGACCACCCGGGTGCCGTCGGTGGTGGCGTTGCGGGCGTAGAAGCCGTCCGGGTCGGTGCTGTGGCGGCGCAGGTCGGAGCCGTCCGGGCGGCTGGACCACAGCTCGCCGACGCCCTCGTGGTCGGACAGGAAGGCGATCCGGCCGTCGCCGTCCCCGGCCACCCAGAGCGGGGAGTCGAGCTGCCCGGCCAGCTCCTGGTGGATCCGGACGAACCGGTCCTGCCCGATCCACAACTTGCCGGCCCGGCCGCCCCGGTAGCGCTTCCACCAGGCCGGCTCGCGGTTGTTGACGGTCACCAGCAGCACCCGGTCGCCGGCCGGCTCGAAGGCGAGCCCGCCGACCGGCCCGTACGGCAGCCGCACCGCCTCGCCGCCGTCCAGCGGCACGGCGTGCGCCCAGCAGCGGCGCACGCCGGACTCGCCCGCGCCGGTGGTGGCGATCGGGCGCCCGTCGGCGGTCCAACCCTGCACCCGGGTCTCGGCGTTGCCCCAGTACGTCAGCCGCCGCGACGGTCCGCCGTCCACCGGCACCACGTGCACCTCGGGGGCGCCGTCCCGGGTGGAGGTGAAGGCGATGTGCCGCCCGTCCGGGGAGAACCTGGGGTGCTGCACCGGCAGGTGATCGGCCGTCAGGCGCCAGGCCCGGCCGCCGTCCAGCGGGGCGAGCCACAGGTCGTCCTCGGCGACGAAGGCGACCAGGTCACCGTGCAGATGGGGATGGCGCAGATAGGCGCCCGCAGAGGTGCTCAGGGAGTCCGTCACGCCGCCAGCGTAGGCAGCTTCGGGTACGAGCCGCTCCGTTTTCCGCAGACTCCCGGCGGGCGCACGGGAGTTGCCGGCGGGGTCAGGCCCAGCGGCCGGTGCGCCCCAGCAGCAGCGCGCCCGCCGCCACCCCGGCGGTCGAGGTGCGCAGCACCGAGGGGCCCAGCCGGTACGGCTTGGCCCCGGCCTCGGCGAAGGCGGCCAGCTCCTCCGGGGAGACCCCGCCCTCCGGGCCGACCACCAGCACGATGTCCCCGTCGGCCGGCAGCGCGGCCTGCGCCAGCGGCTCGGCGCCCTCCTCGTGCAGCACGGCGGCGAGCGCGGCCCCGGCCAGCAGCGGTGCCAGCTGCCGGGTGGTCATCGGCTCGCGCACCTCGGGGAAGCGCAGCCGGCGGGACTGCTTGCCCGCCTCCCGGGCGGTGGCCCGCCACTTGGCGAGCGCCTTGGCGCCGCGCTCGCCCTTCCACTGGGTGATGCAGCGCGAGGCGGCCCAGGGCACCACCACGTCCACGCCGACCTCGGTCATGGTCTCCACGGCCAGCTCGCCGCGGTCGCCCTTGGGCAGCGCCTGGACGACCACGATCCGCGGCGCCGGCTCCGGCTCCCGCCGCACGGCGGCCACCGTGACCTCGATCGCGTCCTTGCCGAGCACCGCGGCGACGGTGCCGTCCACGCCCAGCCCCAGCCCGTCCGCCAGGGTGACCGCCTCGCCGGTCGCCAGCCGCTTCACCGCCGCCGCGTGCCGCCCCTCGGGCCCGTCGAGCCGCAGTACGGCCCCGGGCGCGGCGGCGGCGATCCGCTCGGTCTCGACGACGAAGACGGGCGCGGTCATGGCGGGGAACCTTTCCTGGGGTGGCCTGCGGCCGGGGAGGGGAAACACCGCAGGGGTGCCGGGGGTCCTCCCCCCCCGGCACCCCTGCGTGGACGACTACCGGCCGTTGAAGGCGTCCTTCAGGCGCGAGAACAGGCCCTGCTGGCCCGGCGCGAACTGGCCGGACGGCCGCTCCTCGCCGCGCAGCAGCGAGAGCCGGCGCAGCAGCTCCTCCTGCTCGGCGTCGAGCTTGGTGGGCGTCTGCACCTCGACGTGCACTATCAGGTCGCCCCGGCCGCCGCCGCGCAGGTGGGTGATGCCCCGGCCGTGCAGCGGGATCGACTGGCCGGACTGGGTGCCGGGCCGGATGTCGACCTCCTCCAGCCCGTCCAGGGTCTGCAGCGGCACCTGGGTGCCGAGCGCGGCCGCCGTCATCGGGATGGTGACGGTGCAGTGCAGGTCGTCCCCGCGCCGCTGGAAGACCGCGTGGGTGGTCTCGGCGATCTCGACGTACAGGTCGCCGGACGGGCCGCCGCCGGGGCCGACCTCGCCCTCGCCGGCCAGCTGGATCCGGGTGCCGTTGTCCACACCGGCCGGGATCTTCACGGTCAGGGTGCGGCGGGCCCGCACCCGGCCGTCGCCGGCGCACTCGGGGCACGGGGTCGGCACCACGGTGCCGAAGCCCTGGCACTGCGGGCACGGGCGGGAGGTCATGACCTGGCCCAGGAACGAGCGGGTGACCTGGGACACCTCGCCCTTGCCGCGGCACATGTCGCAGGTCTGGGCCGAGGTGCCGGGGGCCGCGCCCTCGCCGTTGCAGGTGGTGCAGGTGACGGCGGTGTCGACCTGGAGTTCCTTGGTGGTGCCGAAGGCGGCCTCCTCCAGGGTGATCTCCAGCCGGATCATGGCGTCCTGGCCGCGGCGGGTGCGCGAGCGCGGGCCGCGCTGGCCGGCCGCGGCGCCGAAGAAGGCGTCCATGATGTCGGAGAAGCCGAAGCCCGCCGCGCCGGCGCCGAAGCCGCCCGCGCCACCGCCGCCGCCCGGCGACAGCGGGTCACCGCCCAGGTCGTAGACCTGGCGCTTCTGCGGGTCGGAGAGCACCTCGTAGGCGGCGTTGATCTCCTTGAACCGCTCCTGCGTCTTCGGGTCCGGGTTGACGTCCGGGTGCAGTTCGCGTGCGAGGCGCCGGAACGCCTTCTTGATCTCGTCCTGCCCCGCATCCCGTCGGACGCCGAGTACCGCGTAGTAGTCCGTGGCCACCAAATGCTCCGCTTGTTCCGCCTGTAGTAGTGCTGCGACTGGACGCCGGCCGTTGCGAATCCAACGGCCGGCGGTGTGCTACGACTCGGCCAGGATCTGGCCCACGTACCGTGCCACCGCCCGCACCGCCCCCATTGTGCCCGGGTAGTCCATCCGGGTCGGACCGATCACACCCAGTTTGGCCACACTCTCGTCGCCCGAACCGTAGCCGACCGAAACGACCGAGGTGGAATTCAGCCCTTCGTAGGCGTTCTCCCGCCCGATCCGGACCGTCATCGCGGCGTCCGTGGTCTCACCCAGGAGGCGGAGCAGGACGACCTGCTCCTCCAGGGCCTCCAGCACCGGCTGGATGGTGAGCGGGAAGTCGTGCCCGAAGCGGGTCAGGTTGGCGGTGCCGGCCAGCATGATCCGTTCCTCGTTCTGCTCGGCGAGCGCCTCGAACAGCGTCGCCAGGACCGTGCTGACGGTCGGCCGGTCGGCCGCCTCGAAGGCCGCCGGGAGCTCCTCCAGGAGCCCCGGGACGTCCGGCAGCCGCTGGCCGGCCGCCCGGGTGTTGATCCGCGAGCGCAGGTCCGCCAGGACCGTCTCGCCGACCGTGCCCGGGCAGTCGACCATCCGCTGTTCGACCCGGCCGGTGTTGGTGATCAGCACCAGCATCACCTTGGCCGGGGCCAGCGCCACCAGCTCGATGTGCCGGACGGTGGAGCGGGTCAGCGAGGGGTACTGCACCACGGCGACCTGGCGGGTCAACTGGGCGAGCAGCCGCACCGTACGGGTGACCACGTCGTCCAGGTCGACGGCGCCGTCCAGGAAGTGCCGGATCGCCCGGCGCTCCGGGGAGCTCATCGGCTTGATCTCGGCGAGCTTGTCGACGAACAGCCGGTAGCCCTTGTCGGTGGGGATCCGCCCGGCGCTGGTGTGCGGCTGGTGGATGTACCCCTCCTCCTCCAGCGCCGCCATGTCGTTGCGCACGGTGGCCGGGGACACCCCGAGGTTGTGCCGCTCCACCAGGGCCTTGGAGCCGACCGGCTCCTCGGTGCCCACGTAGTCCTGGACGATCGCGCGCAGCACGGCGAGCTTGCGGTCGTCCAGCTGGCGGACCTCTCCGGCCATGGGGCACGCACCTCCGTCTTCGCACGTTGTCCGTCTGTGATGCTGCGAGCCGCTCCGGGGAGGGCCCCGACCCTGGCACTCTGCACGCACGAGTGCCAAAACCGTACCTGCCAGTGTACGGCCCGGGTCGTACCGCAGGAACGGCCCGGCCGGGGTGATCCTGCCCGCAGTTCCGGACGGCCACCGCGACACTCCGCGTGCACGGGTGGTGCCCCGGGGCCGTCCGGGTGGCAGCATCGAAAGCGACGGCGAACGGAGGAGCAAGCGATGTCGAGCTCGGGCCAGCACACCCGTTTCGCGCCCGACCGCGGCCTGACCAGCCGCATGGTCGGGACGATGTTCGTGATCGGGCTGCTGTACGTCGGTTTCACGGGCCTGCTGATCGCGCTGCTGCGCGGGGCCTGGCCGCTGATCGTGCTGATCTCCGGCGGGCTGTTCGTGGCCCAGTTCTGGTTCAGCGACAAGATCACCGAGCGGGCCATGGGCGCCCACCAGGTGACCGAGGAGCAGTACCCCCAGCTGCACGGCACCATCGACCGGCTCTGCGCCCTGGCCGACATGCCCAAGCCCCGCGTGGCGGTCGCCGACAACGACATGCCGAACGCCTTCGCCACCGGCCGCAACCCGCAGAACGCCGTGGTGTGCGTCACCACCGGACTGCTGCGCCGACTGGAACCCGAGGAGCTGGAGGGCGTCCTGGCGCACGAGCTGTCGCACGTCGCCCACCGGGACGTCGCGGTGATGACCATCGCCGGCTTCCTGGGCGTGCTCGCCGGGGCGATGACCCGGGTCGCGATGTACGGCGGGTTCATGGGCGGCAACCGCAACAGCAACGACCAGAACGCGGCCATCGCGGCGCTGGTCATCCCGCTGGTGTCGATCGTGGTCTACGCGATCAGCTTCCTGCTCACCCGGCTGCTGTCCCGCTACCGCGAACTGGCCGCCGACCGGGCCGCCGCCCAGCTCACCGGCCGGCCCAGTGCCCTCGCCTCGGCGCTCACCAAGGTCACCGGGCAGATCGCCGCCATCCCCACCGAGGACCTGCGCAAGGCCCAGCCCTACAACGCCTTCTACTTCGCCCCCGCGCTGAGCGCCAGGGAGACCGCCTCCCAGCTGCTCTCCACCCACCCGACGCTGGAGAAGCGGCTGGCCCAGCTGGCGAAGATCTCCGAGCAGCTCGGCCGCTGACCCCCTACCGACCCGCCCCGACCCGCCAGAGAGGACCGCCGTGGGATTCCTGGACGCCCTGTTCGGCCGCACCAAGCCCGTCAAGCCCGACCTCGACCAGCTGTTCGGCCTGCCGTCCGCCGCGCTCACCCTGGAGGCCGGGGCCGGGTTCCTCCCCACCGGGCTCGGCTCGGTCTGCTTCGCGGCCGTCGAGGGCGCCGCCTTCGTCCAGGTGGAGCAGCAGGTCCGGGCCCTGCTGGACGCCGACACCGAACGCGGCGGCGTCCCGGTGGAGGCCTCCAAGGACGGCTACGGCTACTCCTGGCTGCTCACCCGGCACACCCCCGAGGAACTCCCGGAGCTGGTCAACGACCTGCACGCGGTCAACAGCGAACTGGAGGCGAACGGCTTCGGCCCGCAGCTGCTCTGCTCCCTGGTCGTCTTCCGCAACGCCGAGGGCCAGTCGCTGGCCCTGGTCTACCTCTACAAGCGCGGCACCTTCTACCCCTTCGCCCCGATGCCCGGCGGCGGCGAGCGGCGCAACAGCCCGCTGGAGCTCCAGGTGAACGCGATGCTGGGGAACGACCTGCGGCTGGAGAAGGACCTCAGCCGCTGGTTCCCGGTCTGGGGCGCACCGGGCCTCTGACACCCCGTCCGTAAAATCGCCCCATGCGCAGCCACCAGTACGAACCGGACCTCACCCCGCCGTGGAAGAAGCAGCAGCCCGCACCCGAGGTGCCGGCCGAGCGGGACCTGGTGGTCGAGGAGGCGGCCACCGGCTACTGCGGGGCGGTGGTGCGCTGCGAGCGGACCGCGGAGGGGTTCACCGTCACCCTGGAGGACCGCTTCGGCAAGCACCGGGTCTTCCCGCTGGTGCCGCGCGGCTTCCTGCTGGAGGGCAGGGTGGTCACCCTGGTGCGCCCGGCCGCCCCGGCCGCGCCGCGCACCCCGGCCCGCACCGCCTCCGGTTCCCTCGCCGTGCCCGGTGCCCGGGCCCGGGTCGCCCGCGAGTCCCGGATCTACGTCGAGGGCCGGCACGACGCCGAACTGGTCGAGCGGGTCTGGGGCGACGACCTGCGCATCGAGGGCGTCGTCGTCGAGTACCTGCAGGGCATCGACGACCTCCCGGCGATCGTCGCCGACTTCGCCCCCGGCCCCGGCCGCCGCCTCGGCGTCCTGGTCGACCACCTGCTCCCGGGGACGAAGGAGCACCGCATCGCCGCCCAGGTCACGGGTGAGAACGTGCTGGTCGTCGGCCACCCCTACATCGACATCTGGCAGGCCGTGAAGCCCTCCAGCGTCGGCATCCCCGCCTGGCCCGCCGTCCCCCGCGGCGAGGACTGGAAGGAGGGCACCTGCCGCCGCCTCGGCTGGCCGGTGGACACCCCGGCCGCTTGGAAGCACATCCTGTCGAAGGTCAATTCCTACAAGGACCTGGAGCCGGAACTCCTGGCCAAGGTCGAGGAGTTGATCGACTTCACCGCCCTGCCGGGTCAGGAGTAGGCCTGGAACTCCGAGGTGTCGAGCGTGACGTCCAGCAGATCCACCGGAATGGGCTCGCCGAACTTGACGGTCCGCATCACCGTGTAGTCCGGCAGTCCGGAGACACTCGCCCGGGTCGGCTCGGTCAGCAGCACACAGACGGCCTTGAGCGGGTCAACGATCAGATACGCGGGAATCCCACCCTGGGCATAGAGCTCCCGCTTGGTTCGGTGGTCACGGAGCGCGCTGGGCTTCGTGACCACTTCGACCACCAGAGTGACCGCGGCTGCGGGCAACTCCTCAACGGGCCCGCGCTCGAACACAACCAGGTCCGGTTGCGGCTCACCGACGTCACCCGGGAAGGAGAGGCTCTGCTTCGTCAAGCCATGCCATTTCCCGTAGGGGATCTGGTCGAGCAGGGACGCGACGATGAGGTTGGTCGCCAGGTCGGAGCTCGGAGACAGCAGGATCTCCCCGAAGATGATCTCGACACGAACACCTTCCGGGATTTCGAGCCGCTCAAGGACCCTCTGCACCCGCGTACTTGAAGTAGTCACGCGAACACGATAGGTCCCCGGTCAGTCCACCAGGTCACGCACGACGGCGTCCGCCAGGAGCCGTCCCTGGAGGGTCAGGGCGGCGCGGCCCTGCTCGTAGGCCGTCTCGGCGAGGAGGCCGTCGGCGAGGGCCTTGGCGGCGGCCCGGCGGCCCGCCTCGGCGAGGAGGTCGAGGGGGATGCCGTCGGCCAGGCGCAGTTCCAACAGGATGCGCTCGACCCGGCGGTCCTGCTCCGACAGCACCTCGCGGCCCAGGGCCGGGGTGCGGCCCTCGGCGAGGGCCTGGGCGTAGGCGGCGGGGTGCTTGGCGTTCCACCAGCGGACGCCGCCGACGTGGCTGTGGGCGCCGGGGCCGGCCCCCCACCAGTCGGCGCCGGTCCAGTAGAGCTCGTTGTGGCGGCAGCGCCCCTCGGGGGTGGTGGCCCAGTTGGAGACCTCGTACCAGGAGTAGCCTGCCGCGCTGAGCGCCTGTTCGGCGATGAGGTAGCGGTCGGCGTGCACGTCGTCGTCGATCATCGGCAGTTCGCCGCGCTTGACCCGGGCGGCCAGCTTGGTGCCGTCCTCGACGATCAGGGAGTACGCGGAGACGTGGTCGGGCCCGGCGCCGATCGCGGCGTCCAGGGAGGCCCGCCAGTCGTCGTCGGACTCGCCGGGGGTGCCGTAGATCAGGTCGAGGTTGACGTGGTCGAAGCCGGCCGCGCGGGCCTCGGCCACGCAGGCCTCGGGGCGGCCGGGGGTGTGGTGGCGGTCGAGCAGCCGCAGGACGTGCGGGCGGGCGCTCTGCATGCCGAAGGAGATCCGGTTGTAGCCGCCCTCGCGCAGCTCGGCCAGGTACGCCGGGTCGACGGACTCGGGGTTGGCCTCGGTGGTGACCTCGGCGCCCGGGGCGAGCCCGAACTCCTCACGCAGCGCGGCCAGCATCTTCACCAGGTCGCGGGCGGGCAGCAGGGTCGGGGTGCCGCCGCCGAGGAAGACGGTCTGCACCGGGAGGTCGACGTCCCCGAGGACGCGACGGGCCAGCCGGATCTCGGCGACCACGTTGTCCGCGTAGGTCTCCTGGGAGGCGACGGCCCCGGAGGAGCGCAGCTCGGTGGCGGTGTAGGTGTTGAAGTCGCAGTAGCCGCAGCGGCTGGCGCAGTACGGGACGTGCAGGTAGAAGCCGAACGGCCGGTCGCCCAGCCCGGTGAGGGCGTGCGCGGGCAGGGAACCGTCGGACGGCACCGGTTCGCCGTCGGGGAGTGCGGAGGGCATGACCCCATTGTCCCGTACGACTCACCCGAACTCGTGAGCCGTACGGGAGGGGGTGGCTCAGGCCTCGTTGGCGCCCGCGTACATGGCGGCCACCGCGTCGGCGTAGGTCCGCTCGACCACCGGGCGCTTGATCTTGAGGCTCGGGGTGAGCTCGCCGTGCTCGATGTCGAGGTCGCGCGGCAGCAGGTGGAACTTCTTGATCGTCTGCCAGCGCTGGAGGTCGGCGTTGACGCGCTTGACGAAGCCCTCGATCAGCTGGTGCACGGCCGGGTCGGCGGTCAGCTCGGCGTAGCTCTTGCCGGCCAGGCCGCGCTCGGCGGCCCACGGCATCAGCACCGCCTCGTCCAGGCCGATCAGCGCGGTGCAGTAGTTGCGGCCGTTGCCGATCACCAGGATGTTGCTGACGAACGGGCAGACCGCCTTGAACTTGCCCTCGACCTCGCTGGGCGCCACGTACTTGCCGCCGGAGGTCTTGAACAGGTCCTTCTTGCGGTCGGTGATCCGCAGGAAGCCGTCGGGGCTGAGCTCGCCGATGTCCTCGGTGTGGAACCAGCCGTCCGGCTCCAGCACCTCGGCGGTCTTCTCCGGCAGGTTGTGGTAGCCGCGCATCACGCCGGGGCCGCGCAGCAGGATCTCGCCGTCCTCGGCGATCCGCACCTCGGTGCCGGGCAGCGGGCGGCCGACCGTGCCGATCCGGACGTCCTCCTTGCGGTTGACGCAGGAGCCGGCGCTGGTCTCGCTCAGCCCGTAGCCCTCCAGGATCGGCACCCCGGCGCCGAGGAAGAAGTAGCCGATCTCGGGGGCCAGGGCGGCGCTGCCGGAGACCGCGCCGCGCAGCCGGCCGCCGAAGGCGGCCCGGATCTTCGCGTACACCAGCTTGTCGGCCAGCGCGTGCTGCAGCCGCAGGCCCAGCGGGGCGCTCTCGACGCCGGTGGCGACCCGGCTCTCCTGGACCGCCCGGGCGTACTCGCGGGCGACCTTGGCGGCCCACAGGAAGATCTTGTACTTGGCGCCGCCCTCGGCCCGGGCCCGCCCGGCGATGCCGTTGTAGACCTTCTCGAAGATGCGGGGCGCCGAGGCCATGGTGGTCGGCCGGATGACCGGCAGGTTGTGGATGATCCGGTC
The DNA here is from genome assembly GCF_055569135.1 of Kitasatospora sp. NPDC029367. Classification (NCBI taxonomy): domain Bacteria; kingdom Bacillati; phylum Actinomycetota; class Actinomycetes; order Kitasatosporales; family Streptomycetaceae; genus Kitasatospora; species Kitasatospora sp. NPDC029367. The sequence continues at coordinate 190,358 of NZ_JBVHYH010000002.1, read as the reverse complement.
GACCCGGCCGTCCACGGCCATCACGTGGCCGGTGGCGATCTGGCCGGAGATCAGCGTCTTGCCGAAGACGTGCGACAGCGGCAGCCACATGAACTGCACGTCGTCGGGGCCGAGCAGGCCGCTGGCCTCCTGGGCCCGGCCCTCGTAGGCCCAGCAGTCGTGCACCAGGCGCACGCCCTTGGGGCGGCCGGTGGTGCCGGAGGTGTAGATGAGGGTGGCCAGCTGCTCCTTGTCGAGCCCGGCCACGGCCTTCTCGACCGCGTCCGGGTGCTGCTCCAGGTACTCGGCGCCGCGCCGTTCCAGCTCGGCCAGGGTGATCAGGTCCAGCCCGGCCGTCGGGAGCGCCTGCGGCCCCGACTCCCCGGCGGGGGCGTCGAAGAGGATCACGGTGCGCAGCTCGGGCAGCTCGTCGATGTGCTCGACGGCCTTGGCCAGCTGGTCGGCGTTCTCGGCGAACATGGCCCGGGAGCCGGAGTTGGAGAGGATGAAGGCCGTCTCGTCGGCGTTGGTGCTCGGGTAGACGGTGGTGATGGCGGCGCCCGCGCACATGGCGCCCAGGTCGGCGAGGATCCACTCGACCCGGGTGGAGGAGGCCAGCGCGACCCGGTCCTCCGACTGGATGCCGAGCGCCATCAGGCCGGCGGCCACCGCCTTGACCCGGACCGCGGTCTGCGCCCAGGTGAGCGAGCGCCACTGCTCGGCGCCCGGCGCGCCGTCCGCGGCGTGCTCGTCGACCGAGGCCGGGTAGCGGTAGGCCTCGGCGTTCGGGGTCAGGGCGACCCGCTCAAGGAACAGGTGGGCGACGGAGGCGGGACGCCCGGCGACGATGTCGGCACTGCCGGAGTCGATCAGGGACTGCGCGGAACTCAACGAGGACCTCCGGGGGCGGGTGGCCGTCTGAGGGATTGTCGCGGCGTCCGTGGGGGCGGCCGCCGGGCCCCGGTTAACGTGGTCGGTACCGGTCAGTAACAAGGGCGTAGTCAGCAGCCTAGGGGGAAACCGGTCATTCCGTAAGGGGGCGGCCCCAGCTGGCACGCCCCCGACGCGCCGGTGCCGGTCCCACCGGGGGCGCGAACCGGGCCCCGAAGGCAAAGGCCCGGCAAACCTCCGCCGGACGGCCCCCGAATCGTCTGTACGACGCTACAGAACGACGAGAATTGGGGTGCGAACCCAACCGGCGACGACAAGAGTGTGCCAGTGCTGATCAGACTGCTCCGGGCGTACCTGCGCCCATACTCCCGACCGATCACCCTGCTGGTGGCCCTCCAGCTGGTGTCCACCCTCGCGGCGCTCTACCTGCCCACACTCAACGCCGACATCATCGACAAGGGCGTGGTCAAGGGCGACACCGGCTACATCCTGCGCCTGGGCGCCGTGATGATCGGCGTCACCCTGCTCCAGGCGCTCTGCTCCATCGGCGCCGTCTACTACGGCGCCCGCACCGCGATGGCCTTCGGCCGCGACCTGCGGGCCGCCGTCTTCGACCGGGTGCAGAGCTTCTCCGCCCGCGAGGTCGGCCAGTTCGGCGCCCCGTCGCTGATCACCCGCACCACCAACGACGTCCAGCAGGTCCAGATGCTGGCCCTGATGAGCTTCACCCTGATGGTCGCCGCACCGATCATGTGCGTCGGCGGCATCATCATGGCGCTCAACCAGGACGTCCCGCTGTCCGGCCTGCTGCTCGCCGTCATCCCCGCGCTCGGCGTCGTCGTCGTCCTGCTGGTGCGCGCCCTGCGGCCGAAGTTCCGCAGCATGCAGGTGAAGATCGACACCGTGAACCGGGTGCTGCGCGAGCAGATCACCGGCATCCGGGTCATCCGCGCCTTCGTCAAGGACGGCCACGAGCAGCAGCGCTTCGCCGACGCCAACGAGGACCTCACCCAGGTCGCCCGGCAGGTCGGCCGGCTGATGTCCGTGATGTTCCCCGCCGTGATGCTGGTCGTCAACGTCTCCAGCGTCGCGGTGCTCTGGTTCGGCGCCCACCGCATCGACAGCGGCGGCATGGAGATCGGCGGGCTCACCGCCTTCCTCTCCTACCTGATGCAGATCCTGATGAGCGTCATGATGGCCACCTTCATGTTCATGATGGTGCCGCGCGCCGAGGTCTGCGCCGAACGCGTCCAGGAGGTCCTCTCCACCGCCTCCAGCGTCGTCCCGCCCGCCGCCCCGGTCACCGAGCTGCTGCGCCGCGGGCACCTGGAACTGCGCGACGTCGCCTTCCGCTACCCCGGCGCCGAGGCCCCGGTGCTGCGCGGCATCGACCTCACCGCCCGCCCCGGCGAGACCACCGCCATCATCGGCTCCACCGGCGCCGGCAAGTCCACCCTGCTCGGCCTCGTCCCCCGGCTCTTCGACGCCACCTCCGGACAGGTCCTGCTCGACGGCACCGACGTGCGCGAACTCTCCGCCGACACGATCGCCGACAGCGTCGGCATCGTCCCGCAGAAGCCCTACCTCTTCTCCGGCACCGTCGCCAGCAACCTCCGCTACGGCCGTCCCGACGCCACCGACGAGGAGCTCTGGCACGCCCTGGAGATCGCCCAGGCCAAGGACTTCGTCGAGAAGCTGCCCGAAGGCCTGGACGCCCCCATCGCCCAGGGCGGCAGCAACGTCTCCGGCGGCCAGCGCCAGCGCCTGGCCATCGCCCGGGCACTCGTCCGGCGGCCCGACGTCTACCTCTTCGACGACTCCTTCTCCGCGCTCGACTACGCCACCGACGCCAGGCTGCGCAAGGCCCTCGCCCGCGAGACCTCGAACGCCACCGTCCTGATCGTCGCCCAGCGCGTCTCCACCATCCGCGACGCCGACCGGATCATCGTCCTCGACGAGGGCGCCGTCGTCGGCAGCGGCACCCACCACGAACTGATGGCCGACAACCCGACGTACCGGGAGATCGTGCTCTCCCAGCTCACCGAGCAGGAGGCGGCGTGACCAGCCCAGGAAAGCCCGCCGGAAAGCCGGCCGGGCAGCCGGCCGGGACCCCCGCCGGACCGGGCGCCGGACAGCCCGACGACCGGCTCCCCAGCGACTCCCAGGCCGCCGCCGCCCGCCGCGGACCGGCCGGACCGGGCCGCTTCATGGGCGGCCAGGGCACCGAGAAGTCCATGGACTTCAAGGGCTCCGGCAAACGCGTGCTCGGCCTGCTGCGCCCCGAACGCACCATCCTGATCGGCGTCCTGCTGCTCGGCGTGCTCGGCATCGGCTGCGCCGTCACCGGCCCGAAGATCCTCGGCGACGCCACCGACCTGATCTTCGCCGGCGTCATCGGCGCCCGCTTCCCGGCCGGCACCTCCAAGGCCGAGGTCATCGCCGGACTGCGCGCCCACGGCGACGGCGGCATCGCCGACCTGCTCTCCGCCGTGGACTTCACCCCCGGCCAGGGCATGGACTTCGGCGCCATCGGTTCCGTCCTGCTCTGGGTGCTCGGCATCTACGTCGCCTCCGCCCTCTTCGGCATCGTCCAGGGCCGGCTGGCCACCCGGGCGATCCAGTCCGCCAGCTACCGGCTGCGCCAGGACGTCGAGGCCAAGCTCGCCCGGCTGCCGCTCAGCTACTTCGACAAGCAGCCGCGCGGCGAGGTGCTCAGCCGGGTCACCAACGACATCGACAACATCGGCCAGTCGATGCAGCAGACCATGGGGCAGATCGTCAACTCGCTGCTCACCGTGGTCGGTGTGCTCGCGATGATGTTCTGGATCTCCCCCGTCCTCGCCGCGATCGCCCTGGTCTCCGTACCGCTCTCGGTGGTCGTCGCCGCCAAGGTCGGCAAGCGGGCCCAGCCGCAGTTCGTCCAGCAGTGGAAGTCCACCGGCCAACTCAACGCCCACATCGAGGAGATGTACACCGGCCACAACCTGGTCAAGGCGTTCGGCCGGCACCGCGAGTCCGCCGAGACCTTCCGCGAGCACAACGACGCGCTGTTCCACGCCAGCTTCCGCGCCCAGTTCATCTCCGGGATCATCCAGCCCGCGATGATGCTGATCGGCAACCTGCAGTACGTGCTGGTCGCCGTGGTCGGCGGCCTGCGGGTGGCCAGCGGCGCGCTGTCCATCGGCGACGTCCAGGCCTTCATCCAGTACTCCCGGCAGTTCAGCCAGCCGCTCACCCAGGTCGCCAGCATGGCCAACCTGGTGCAGTCCGGGGTCGCCTCCGCCGAGCGCGTCTTCGAACTGCTCGACGCCCCCGAGCAGAGCCCCGAACCGGCCATGCCCGAGAAGCCCGACACCGTCCACGGCCGGGTCGCCTTCCAGGACGTGTCCTTCCGCTACGACCCCGACAAGCCGCTCATCGACGACCTCTCGCTCAAGGTCGAACCCGGCCAGACCGTCGCCATCGTCGGCCCCACCGGCGCCGGCAAGACCACCCTGGTCAACCTGCTGATGCGGTTCTACGAGGTCAGCTCCGGACGCATCACCCTCGACGGCGTCGACATCGCCGCGATGTCCCGCGAGGACCTGCGCTCCGGCATCGGCATGGTCCTCCAGGACACCTGGCTGTTCGGCGGCACCATCGCCGACAACATCGCCTACGGCGCCGGCTCCGCCACCCGCGAACAGGTCGTCGAGGCCGCCAGGGCCGCCCACGTCGACCGCTTCGTCCGCACCCTCCCGGACGGCTACGACACCGTCATCGACGACGAGGGCACCGGCGTCAGCGCGGGCGAGAAGCAGCTGATCACCATCGCCCGGGCCTTCCTCGCCCAGCCGTCCATCCTGGTCCTCGACGAGGCCACCAGCTCCGTCGACACCCGCACCGAGGTGCTCATCCAGCGGGCCATGGCCCGGCTGCGCACCGGCCGCACCAGCTTCGTCATCGCCCACCGGCTCTCCACCATCCGGGACGCCGACGTGATCCTGGTGATGGAGAACGGCTCCATCGTGGAGCAGGGCTCGCACGACGAGCTGATCGCCGCCGACGGCGCCTACGCCCGGCTCTACCAGGCCCAGTTCGCGGAGGCCGTGGCCGAGGTGGACTGACCCGTCGCCACCCGCGGAGCCGGGACGGAACCCTCCGTCCCGGCTCCGCGCACGTCGGCGCCCACCCCGCCCGTGGGCTCGAGCAGCCGACGGCGAGGGCCTCCTGGAAACGCCGGAGGGCCCGGGCTGCTGCCCGGGCCCTCCTGGTACCGCTTCCCGCTACGCCTACTTCTTGTCCTTCGGCGTCTCGGCGTCGGTGGACAGCGCGGCGATGAAGGCCTCCTGCGGGACCTCCACACTGCCGACCATCTTCATCCGCTTCTTGCCTTCCTTCTGCTTCTCCAGCAGCTTCCGCTTGCGGGAGATGTCACCGCCGTAGCACTTGGCGAGGACGTCCTTGCGGATCGCGCGGACCGTCTCCCGGGCGATCACCCGGGAGCCGATGGCGGCCTGGATCGGCACCTCGAACTGCTGGCGGGGGATGAGCTTCTGCAGCTTGCCGGCCATCATCACGCCGTAGCCGTAGGCCTTGTCCTTGTGCACGATCGCGGAGAACGCGTCCACCGCGTCGCCGTGCAGCAGGATGTCGACCTTCACCAGCTGGGCGGCCTGCTCGCCGATGGGCTCGTAGTCGAGCGAGGCGTAGCCGCGGGTCTTGGACTTCAACTGGTCGAAGAAGTCGAAGACGATCTCCGCGAGCGGCAGGGTGTAGCGCAGCTCGACCCGGTCCTCGGAGAGGTAGTCCATGCCCTGGAGGCTGCCGCGGCGGGACTGGCAGAGCTCCATGATCGCGCCGACGAACTCGTTCGGCGCCAGGATGGTGCCGCGCACGACCGGCTCGAAGACCTCGGAGATCTTGCCGGTCGGGAACTCGCTCGGGTTCGTGACGGTGTGCTCGCTGCCGTCCTCCATCACCACCCGGTAGACCACGTTCGGGGCGGTGGAGATCAGGTCGAGGTTGAACTCGCGCTCCAGGCGCTCCCGGATGATCTCCAGGTGCAGCAGGCCGAGGAAGCCGCAGCGGTAGCCGAAGCCGAGCGCGACCGAGGTCTCCGGCTCGTACACCAGGGCGGCGTCGTTGAGGCGCAGCTTGTCCAGCGCGTCGCGCAGCAGCGGGTAGTCCGAGCCGTCCAGCGGGTACAGGCCGGAGAACACCATCGGGCGCGGGTCCTTGTAGCCGCCGAGCGGCTCGGTGGCGCCCTTGTGCATCGAGGTGATCGTGTCACCGACCTTGGACTGCCGGACGTCCTTCACACCGGTGATGATGTAGCCCACCTCGCCGACGCCGAGGCCGTCGGCGACCTTCGGCTCGGGCGAGATGACGCCGATCTCCAGCAGCTCGTGGGTGGCGCCGGTGGACATCATCTGGATGCGCTCGCGCTTGGTGAGCTGGCCGTCCACGACACGGACGTAGGTGACCACGCCGCGGTAGGAGTCGTACACCGAGTCGAAGATCATCGCGCGGGCCGGGGCGTCCTTGACGCCGACCGGGGCCGGGATGGTGTTGACGATGTGGTCCAGCAGGTCCTCGACGCCGAGACCGGTCTTGGCGCTGACCTGGAGCACGTCGGAGGGGTCGCAGCCGATGATGTGGGCGATCTCGGCGGCGTACTTCTCCGGCTGGGCGGCCGGCAGGTCGATCTTGTTGAGGACCGGGACGATCGTGAGGTCGTTCTCCAGCGCCAGGTACAGGTTGGCGAGGGTCTGCGCCTCGATGCCCTGGGCCGCGTCGACCACCAGGATGGTGCCCTCGCAGGCCGCGAGGGAGCGGGACACCTCGTACGTGAAGTCCACGTGGCCGGGGGTGTCGATCATGTTGAGGATGTGGGTCGTCCCGGCGTCCGGCCCGGTCTTCGGGGCCCACGGGAGGCGGACCGCCTGCGACTTGATGGTGATGCCGCGCTCGCGCTCGATGTCCATGCGGTCGAGGTACTGGGCGCGCATCTGCCGGGGGTCGACGACGCCGGTGATCTGCAGCATCCGGTCTGCGAGCGTCGACTTGCCGTGGTCGATGTGGGCGATGATGCAGAAGTTGCGGATCAGCGCCGGGTCGGTACGGCTGGGCTCTGGCACATTGCTGGGGGTCGCGGGCACCTTGGTCCGATTCTCCGTTGGTCCGGGGCCGGGGGTGTCCGGATCATCGCTGACCGGCTATCCCGGGGACCGGACGGTCTCGTCCGATCGAAATAGTTCCTCCCATCCTCCCACGACTACGGGCCGGGACGCCGTTCGGGCACCTCACAGCCTTCCGCCGCACGCTCGTGAGGCGGCAGGATGGCCGTTCATGATCCTGGAAAGCGCCCTGCTCGACGTCCTGCCCGGCCGGGAGGACGAGTTCCTCGCCGCCTTCGCCGAGGCCCGCCCGCTGATCGCCGTCCAACGCGGCTTCCGCTCCCTGGAGCTGCGCCGCTGCCTGGACGAGGGGCGCGGCTCGCGCTTCCTGCTGCAGGTGGAGTGGGAGACCCTCGCCGACCACACCGAGGGCTTCCGCGGCTCGGCCGAGTACGCGCGGTGGCGGGAGCTGCTGCACCACTTCTACCGGCCGTTCCCGGAGGTCGAGCACTACGGGGAGCCGGTGCTGAGCGCCTGACCCGCCCGCGGGCCCGCCGACCCGCTGCCCCGGGGCAGCTGCGGGCCGACCGCCGGTTTGGGGCGGGCGGCGGGCCCCTGGTAGCGTGGTCAGCTGCACCTGGCCTCGGCATGCCCTCTCAGCTGGTCCGACGGCCGCAGGGTGCAACCCTCCCCCAGCCTCCGGGCCGGGGGGGACCCCCAGTAACCATTCACAAGACTGAGGCTCCTTCGTGGCGAACATCAAGTCCCAGATCAAGCGCAACAAGACCAACGAGAAGGCGCGCCTGCGCAACAAGGCCGTCAAGTCCTCGCTGAAGACCGCTCTGCGCAAGGCCCGCGAGGCCGCTGCCGCCGGTGAAACCGAGAAGGCCACCGTGCTGGCCCGTGCCGCCTCCAAGGCGCTCGACAAGGCCGTGAGCAAGGGCGTCATCCACGCCAACCAGGCCGCCAACAAGAAGTCGGCCATCACCAAGCGCGTCAACACCGCCGCCCAGGCCTGACGCCCCCGGGGGCTCCGGCCCCCACCGCCTCAGGGCGACCCGGCCCTCTACCCGGAACCCCGAGGCGTGCGAGACTCGCACCGCACGCGGCCTGCGTTCGCCACGCGGGTGCGGTGCACACGAGCTGTACGGCAGGCGCCGCAGTCAGCCTCTCCCCGAGGCCGACTGCGGCGCCTGTCGCGTTCCGCGTCCCGGCCACTAGGGTCGGTCAGGCGCGACCGGGGGTGCGGGGAGCACCCACGGCGCCAGTCCCGAGGGGGGAACTTCCATGACGACGCCACCGCCACCGCCGTCGCCGTCGCCGGGCCAGGGTGCCGGCCCGAACGGGCCCGGCTACGGCTTTCCGCAGCAGGCGGCCGCGGCGCCCGTACCGGGCACGGGTGGGCCGGGTGGGCCTGGTGGGCCGGGGGCCGGCGCCTTCGGGCCGCCGCCCGGGCTGCCGACCGCGCCCGGGCTGCCCGCCGCGCCGCCCAAGAGCGGCGGGCTGCGCCGCAACGCCGTCTGGGCCTTCGTCGGCGCGGTCCTCGCCTCGGCCGGCTGGGCCGCCGCCGTGGCGGTCGTCCCGGACCTGGTCAGCAACGACTCCTCACCGCGCAGCCTCGGCAACTACCACCTCTCCGACGACTTCTGCGCCACCGCGAAGCCCTCCCGGCTGCTGGAGAGCTACACCGTCACCACGGACAGCAGTTCGCCGTCCCACCACACCGACCGGACCGCCGCCCTGGACAGCATGAACTGCTCCATGTCGCTCAAGCGGACCGGCGGCGGCAGCGACAGCGAGTACGCCAGCGTGTACATCCGCGCCGACCTGCACAAGGCCGTCAACCCGGCGCCCGAGCAGGCGTCCGGCAAGGAGCTCTACCGGGCCCGGGGCTACCAGATCACCGACATCCAGGGGATCGGCGAGGACGCGTACTTCATCTACAAGGACGACGGCGGCACGGGCTCGTACCACAGCCTGTTCGCCGAGGTGCAGATCCGCGACGGCGGGATGACCTACTACATCAGCTACAACGCCAGTTACACCCAGGGGAAGTCCAACCCGCCGTCCATGACCGAGCTCCGCAACGACCTGCAGACCGACGCCGACAACGCCGTACGGGCCATGCGCAAGTAGCCGTCCGCCGCCCCCGCCGCCTCGCCGCCCCCGCCGCCTCGCCGTCTCGCCGTCTCGCCGTCTCGCCGTCTCGCCGTCTCGCCGCCGAGGTCAGTACGCGGGGCGGGAGCCGGCCCGGGCGGCCTTGGCGACGGCCACCACCGCCCGCTCCAGGGCGAAGGCCGGGTCGGCCGAGCCGCCCTTGACCGCCGCGTCGGCCTGGGCGATCGCGGTGAGCGCCGTGGCCACCGCATCGCCCGTCCACCCGCGCATCTGCTGGCGGACCCGGTCCACCTTCCACGGCGGCATGCCCAACTCGCGGGCCAGATCGGCCGGACGCATGTTCCGCCCGGTCGTCGCCAGCCGACCGATGCTGCGCACGCCGGAGGCCAGCGCGTAGGTGATGCCGGTCGGCGGCTGGCCGACGGCCAGCGCCCAGCGCAGCCGCTCCAGCGCCTCGGCCGCCCGGCCGGTGACCGCCAGGTCGGCCACCTCGAACCCGGTCGCCTCGGCCCGTCCGCTGTAGTAGCGGGCCACCACCGTCTCGTCGATCGTGCCCTCGACGTCCGAGGTCAACTGGCTGCACGCGGCGGCGAGCTCGCGCAGGTCGCTGCCGAGCGCGTCCAGCAGCGCCTGGCAGGCCTCCTGGGTCGCGGAGCGGCCCAGCGTACGGAACTCGCCCTTGACGAAGGCCAGCCGCTCGCCCGCCTTGGCCAGCTTGGCGCAGGCCACCTCGCGCCCGCCCGCCTTGCGCCCGGCGTCCAGCAGGCCCTTGCCCTTGGCCCCGCCGGCGTGCACCAGGACCATGATCACTTCCTCGGCCGGGGCCTCGATGTACGCCTTGACCTCCTTCACCGACTCGGCGGAGAGGTCCTGCGCGGCCCGCACCACGATCACCTTGCGCTCGGCGAACAGCGAGGGCGTGGTCAGCTCGGCCAGACTGCCCGGCTGCAGCCCGCCGGGCGGGAGGTCCCGCACGTCGGTGTCCGGGTCAGCCGCCCTGGCCGCGGCCACCACCTGGGCGACCGCACGGTCCAGCAGCAGCTCCTCCTGGCCGACCGCGAGGGTCAGCGGGGCGAGCAGGTCGTCGGGTGCACTCTTCCTGGCCATCGCCTACCAGCATCCCACGCGCGGCGGACACTCCCGGCCGTACGGCCGGGGCTCGTACGGGCGGGGGGTGGGGCCAGGGGCCGGGCCAGGGGGACGGGGGTCCGGGGCCAGGGCTCGGCGAAGGCCGACCGCCCTGCGGGGGTGCGCGGCCCGACCTGGAGAATGGTCCGGTGACCGAGAACCACGCCCCCGACCTGCCGGACGTCGACGACCCGTTCGTCCGCCAGCTGCTCGTCCTGCCCGACCGCGACACCGCCGACGAGGCCGCCGAGGAACTCTCCGCCGCCCACCCCGACCTCGGCGAGCTGGAGATCGTCCGCGACGCGCTGGCCGGCGAGGACGACGCCGAGGACGCCCAGTGGCTCGTCGTCCTCGACCCCCCGTCCGACGGCTGGACCCCCGCCCTCCTGCACGCCCTCGACACCCTCGCGGCCTCCTACGAGGGCTGGCGCGAGGAGGCCTGACCGGGCCGTCGCCCGTCCCCGACGCCCGGCCCCGACGCCCGTCCCAGACGCCCCCGGCGTTCCCCGAGGTGGTCAGTTCGGCAGCACCCAGTCCGGCCGCCAGGTCCCGGGGGCGTCGCGGGCGGGCGACGTGGCGGCGAGGTGGGCCCGGAGGGTGGCCAACGCCGGGTTGGGGTTGTCCCGGTGCCACAGCAGCGAGTGCGGGTAGACCGGCGTCGGGTCGGTCACCGGGATGCGGCGCAGACCGTGGCCGGCCGGCCAGACCAGCCGGGTGCGCTCGCTCATGAAGGTGGCCAGGGCCGGGGTGTCGGCGACGGTGTCCAGCAGCGCATCGGAGCCGAAGTTGGGGCCGGTCGCCTCGATGGTGAGGCCGAACTCGGCGACCAGGTCGTCGTAGTAGGCGGCCCACTCGGTGCCGGGGGCGATGCCTGGCATCCAGATCCGGTGGCCGACCAGCTGGGCGACGGTCACCGAGCGGGCGCCCGCCAGCGCGTGCGCCGGACCGGTGAGCAACTGCAACGGCTCGTCGAGCACCCGGACGGACTCGATGTCCTCCGGGAAGGGCCGCCCGGGCGCGGCGACGGCGCGGAAGGACGCGTCGATCGCCCCCGAGCGGATCGCGGCGACGGCCGCCGCCACGTCGAACAGCATCACCACGTCCAACTCGATCCCGGGGTGCGCCCGGTGGAAGTCGCGCATCAGACCCGACCCGGCGCCGCGCGAGGCGATGATGTCGACCCGCAGCGGCCGCCGGCCCGTCCGCACCGAGGCGACGGCCCGCTCGGCGGCGCGCAGCAGTTCGCGCGCGTGGGGCAGGAACGCCTGTCCGTCGATGGTGAGTTCGGCGCCGCGCGGGGTGCGGGTGAACAGGCGCACCCCGAGGTCGCGCTCCAGGGCGGCGATGCGTTTGGAGACGGCCTGCTGGGTGACCGCCAGGTCGACGGCGGCCTTCTGGAACTGGCCGGCCTCGGCGGCGGCGGCGAAGGTGCGTACGGCTTCGAGGTCCACGTCGGCCCACCTTAGAGAACAACGGACGGTTGTACCCGGCGGGTGGGTCGGTTGTTTGACCTGCGATTGTGGCGCTCGGTTAGCTCTCCCCGGTCAACGTCGGTTTGTTCGAACGGAATGTCGAGGGAGTGCGCCGGACATGGTGGGCACGGGGGACGCGGCAGGTGCGGCGGGCGCAGCGGGTGCGGCAGGCGCAACGGGCACGGCAGGCGCGGCGGGCACGGCAGGTGCGGCGGGCAGGTTCGGCAGGAGACGGCTCGGCCCGGGGTTCGGCTGGCTGTGGGCGGCCTACGCGGTCAGTGCGTACGGGTCCGGACTGGGGTTCGGCGCCCTGCCACTGCTGGCCGTACTGGTGCTGCACGCCGGGCCCGCCCAGGTGTCCGCACTGTCCGCCGTGGGCCCCGCCGTGGGGGCGCTGATCGCGCTGCCGCTCGCGCCCTGGGTGGAGTTCCGGCGCAAACGCCCGGTGATGATCGCCATGGACCTGGTCCGGTTCGCGGCCATGGCGACGATCCCGGCCGCCTACGCCCTCGGACTCCTCGGCTTCGCCCAACTGCTGGCGGTCTCGGCCGTCGTCGCCGCGGCCAAGATCGCGTTCAACGCGGCCGCCGGCGCCCACCTCAAGGCCCTGGTCCGGCCCGAGGACCTCCTGGTGGCCAACTCCCGCTTCGAATCCACGAACTGGAGCTCCATCGCGATCGGACCGCCCCTGGGCGGAGCCGCCATCGGCCTGTTCGGGCCGGTCACCACCGTGATCGCCGACGGGCTCAGCTACCTGCTCTCCGCCCTCGGCATCGGCGCCATCCGCGGCCGGGAGGAGGCCCCGCAGCCCGCCGGACGGAACCCGGGGCGGGCCGGCTCGGTCCTCGACGGCTGGCGGCACATCCTCGGCGACCCCGACCTGCGAGCGCTCTACCTCAACAACCTGCTCGTCTCCGGGCTGATCATGGCCACCGAACCGCTGCTGGCCGTCCTCATGCTGCGCCAACTCCACTTCCCGCCCTGGCAGTACGGCCTCGCTTTCGCCGCCCCCTGTCTCGGCGGACTCATCGGCTCCCGGCTCGCCCAGCGCGTCGTGACCCGCTACGGCCGCCGCCGGGTCTTCCGGACCGTCGGCACCCTGCGCTCCGTCTGGCTGATCGGCCTGGTCCTCGTCCGCCCCGGCATCGTCGGCCTGGTCACCGTGATGGCCGTCGAACTCGCCATCATCATCAACATGAGCCTCTACACCCCGGTGCTCGCCACCCACCGGCTCGAACGCACGCCCAAGCACCTCCTCGCCCGCACCCTGTCCGCCTGGTCCATCGGCCAGCAGGCCGCCATCGCCGTCTGCACCGCGCTCGGCGGCCTGCTCGCCGACGCCACCGGCCCACGCGCCGCCCTCGCCGTCGCGGGCCTGCTCATCCTGGCCACCCCGCTGCTGCTCCCGCGAGGCGACCGGCAGCCCTCGCCGCAGGAGCCGGAGCCGTCCCCCAGCCGCTCCTGAAGCCGCCGGAAACCGTAGCCCCGTCCGGCCGTAGGCCCGTCCGACCGCAGCCCCCGCCTGGAGTCCACCCCCATGAGCACCGCCCTTCTCGTCCTGGACTGCCAACCCGCGGTCCTGGCCGCCCTGCCCGACACCGGGGCCCGCGAGGCCCTGCTCGCCCGCCTGGAGCGGGCCGTCGCCGACGTCCGGGCGGCGGGCGGCACCATCGCCTCGGTGCGCCTCGGCTTCACCGAGGCCGACTGGGCGGCCGTCCCGGTCGCCAACGCGACCTTCGCCGCGCTGGCGCGGCACCGCGCCCTGCACCACCAGGACCGGGCCACCGCCGTCCACGAGCGCCTGACCCCCCGCGACGGCGACCTCGTGGTACGCAAGACCCGCCACGGCGCCCTGTCCACCACCGACCTCGACCGGCAGTTGCGTGGGCGCGGCATCACCACCCTGGTCGTCGCGGGCCTCAGCACCGGCGGCGCGGTCCTGTCCACCGTCCTCGATGCGGCCGACCGCGACTACCGCCTGCACGTCCTCTCGGACGGCGTCGCCGACCCGGACCCCGACCTCCACGACACCCTGCTCCGACGGGTCCTCCCCTCCCGCGCCCACCTCGTCGACACCGCCGGACTGCCCGCCCTGCTCCGGGCCGGCCGAACCGGTACGTCGGTGGCGGCGGCCCCGCGCTAGGGACCTGCCGCGCTCGCGGCACTCGCCGCGCTGGAGGACTTCGTCCGTGAACCTCCGCTGGGTCGACCAGTGCCCGGACTACCCCGCATCACCGGCCTCCGCAGGCCCTACCCAATTCGGGTGAAGGTCCGTCCACCCACCGACCGGACAGCAATGCGTCGCCATAGCCTCGATGGCGCCCCGTCGCCGCTCGGGTGCGCGATCCGGGCGAAGGTGTGCGGGATCCGTATCCGTCGATCCGGAAGGCCACCGACACCATGACACGCTCAGCGGGCGGAAACGACGAGACGACCGGCGGGCCCTCCCGCCGCCAACTGCTCAGGATCGGCATCGGTGTCGCCGTGGGGGCCGGGGCCATCGGCTCCGGTGCTCCCGCCGCGCTCGCCAACGGCCCGTACGACCCGGCCAGTCCGACGATCGCGACCAAGTTCAAGAACCTCAGCGGCCCGGCCGAGACCGGGGCGCTCGGCGCAGCGTGGACCGACCTCGGCATCCCGGTCCGATGCCCGGACGGCACCATGCTCTTCGTCTGCGGCGACACCTTCGACGGCGACCAGGTCTTCGCCGGGCAGTGGAACGCGCCCGTCGGACTGCGCTCCAGCAGCGCGGACCTGGACAACCTGCGCATCGACGGCGTCGTCCGGGGCGCCCACGGCATCAGCCTCGTCGACGAGCCGCACACCCCGGTCGGCGACACCGCGCACACGACTGCGATCCCCTCCGACGCCTTCGTCGTCGACGGCGTGATGTACATGCACCTCATGCGCGGGGTCATCTACGACACCCACCACACCGACTTCTGGCGCTCCACCGACAACGGGCAGACCTGGGAGTACCTGTGCCAGTGGCCCGGCGACCTGCACGGCGGGCAGTTCCAGCAGAAGACGTACGCGGTGGCCGACGACGGCTACTGCTACGTGCTGTCCACGGTCTTCAACCGTGAGGTGGAGTCGGGGATGCTGCTGCACCGGGTGCGGAAGGAGAGTCTCGGCAACCCGGACGCCTACGAGCCCTGGGGCTACACCGACGGCAACTGGCAGTGGAACGCCCCCGCCCCGACGACGGTCTTCGGCACCCGCAAGTGGGGCGAGCTGTGCTTCCGCGCCATGGACGGCAAGTACGTCCTCACCTGGTTGAACACGGACCCACTGTCGATCAGGGCGATGGTCTTCGCGCTCCCGACCTCGGACCTGACCCGGACCCTGGAACAGGCCATGATCCTCCCCTGCGCCCCGGGTCAGGAGACCGCCAACTTCGTGGCCAGCCCGTACGGCGGCTTCGTCATCCCCGGCTCGACGTTCGGCAACTTCCACATCGTCGTCAGCCAGTGGTACGACCTGACGAACTACCGGATCATGCAGTACCGGATCAACATGCTGTCCTGATCCCCCGCGCGGGCGGCCTTGCCGCATTCCTCAACTTCCCGCACCCACAGGCGCATTGCCCCGGCGGGGGGGGGGGGGGGGGGGGGGGGGGGGGGGGGGGGGGGGGGGGGGGGGGGGGGGGGGGGGGGGGGGGGGGGGGGGGGGGGGGGGGGGGGGGGTGGCTGTGGGACGGACTCG